>CAXBRZ010000121.1:0-7481 GCA_963978075.1 uncultured bacterium
CAAGCAGAAGACGGCATACGAGATTGGTCAGTGACTGGAGTTCAGACGTGTGCTCTTCCGATCTGGGTTCGCGCAGGCGGTCCATGCGGGACACCACCTGCGCCACGAAACTCGACAACAAGCCGCAATCGGCGTCCTGCCCGGACATGCGATGCCCGAGAAACCGTTCCGGATCGGGGTCCAGGTTCCGCATGGTCTTCGGATCGAGCGCCAGCACCGGCATCTCGTACTCTCCCGGCAGCACGAGCTGGTAGGGCTCGGCCATCGAGGCAATGACGAAGTCGCCGGGCTTGAGGTGTACTTCCCGTCCGCGCTGGCGCCACAACGACTCCCCGCGCAACTGGAACTTCACCAGATACGGGGTCGCGCGCAACCGGCCCACCTCCGCTTCGCGCCGCTGTACGGTCACCGGCGAGGAGGCAACCCGTGCAAGCCTAAGGTCGCCGAGTGCCGCGACTTCCACCTGTGCCCGAAAGCCGCTCACATCGCGCGAGTGAGGCGCCAGTTGCATCGGCGAAAACACGCCATCCACGACCGACTGGAAATAGTCGAATCGCTCGTGCGCGGCCACGGTAGCCATCGGATAAGACTGGTAGGACATGCCGCGATTAACGCCACCCCAGAGAATGTGCCCGACTATACGCCGCCGGCATGCTGCCCTGTCAAACCGTCCGACTGCCTCTCGCAGCGCGGCGCCGAACCGGTCGAAATCAACAAGGGGATTCACGTAAAGTCTGATCGTATGACCTTTGGCTTCCGTGGCTCCACGGGAAGGATTGCCCTTGAAACGTCACTCTTTGTCCGCGGGCCTGCTCTGTCTTGCCGCCGCCGTGTGCGCCTTGGCCGAGTCGCCGTCGCCAACACCGGCCGCGGTCCAGCACACCCGACGCCAGATCCTGAAGGCTGAAGCCAACAGTTTTTATTTCCAGCATATGGCGGACCTCTTTGAGACGCGCACCGTGGCCCGTAGCGGACCGGTCTGGGAACTCCCGCGCGACGATCGAAACGTGAGCTTTCGCTACACCTTCGGCGGCACAACGTACAGCGCGGAGGAGTTTCTCGACCGCACCTACACGAATGCGCTGATCGTCGTTAAGGATGGCCGCATTGTCACCGAGCTCTACCGCAACCGATCCAGTGCCGCCACACGGTTCATCGGCTGGTCGATGACGAAGACCCTGACCTCGACACTGGTGGGACTTGCCCTCAGGGACGGGCTGATCACCTCTTTGGACGACCCGCTGACCCGCTATCTGCCGGAACTGGCCAAGGGTGGGTATGCCGGCGTCACCATCCGCCAGACGCTGCAGATGAAATCCGGTGTCGACTACGAGGAGCACTATGACGGCTCCCCGGGGCTTGCCTCGGACAATCATGAATTCGCGCTGATGCAGAACACGCGCCGCTTCGTCGAGCCCGCGCTCACGATCGGGCGCGCCCACCCGCCAGGCAGCGTGTTTGCCTACAAGACCTTGGATACGGCGGTCTTGGGCCTCCTCGTGGAGCGCGTCGCGCAACGACCCATCGCGTACTACATGGCAGAAAAACTCTGGGAACCGCTGGGTGCCGAGGCCGACGGCTTCTTCATCATGGACGGCCCTCCCGGCATCGGTCGCGAGTTCACCGGCGCCGGGTTCAACGCGGTGGCGCGGGACTTCGCGCGCTTCGGGCAGATGATCCTGCAACATGGGGTTGTTCGCGGCAAACAGGTCGTTCCCGCCGCCTGGATCGCGGAGGCCACGCACCCCACCGATCCCGAGGGCCCGATGGGCGGCTACGGACTGCAGTGGTGGACCGCCGGGGGAGACTATTACGCGCTCGGCCTCGAGGGTCAGTACATCTACATCGATCCCGCCCGCAACACCGTCATCGTCAAGCTGAGCTACTTTCCGCCCGAGGACGATTCACTTTACGGCGAAACGGTCGTGGCTCTGAAAGCCCTCTCCGCCAGTCTCGCTGCACGCTGACATGCCCCTCGCCCCCCGCGCGCGGCGTGTCCTGTCCCTGACACTCGCTGTCGTGGCGGGGACCGTGATGGCCGCAGAACACGCGGCGTTTTTCGCGCGCCGCGAGACCGGGTACCTGCAGACCCGCGATGGCGTGGCGCTGCGCTACAGCGTGCTGCTGCCCTCCGGCCCCGGGCCGTTCCCGGCGATCCTGAACTACAGCGGGTATGACCCCGGGGCACTCGGCGGCGCGGCCTACCTCAGTGACGACACCGCCATGTCCGTCAACCTCGACGCCACTCTTGTCGAGCACGGGTATGCCGTCGTAGGCGTCAACGCACGCGGCACCGGCTGCTCGGAGGGGGTCTTCGATTTTTTGGGGCCCGCCTATGGGCTCGACGGGCACGACGCCGTGGAGTTCATGGCCGGCCAGCCTTGGTCTGACGGCCACGTCGGCATGGCCAACTGGTCGTGGGCAGGCATGTCACAACTTGCGACCGCCTCGACGCGCCCGCCTCACCTCACGGCCATCGCGCCGGGCATGACCTTGGGCGACATCCGCCTCGACAGCTGGGCGCCCGGTGGTGTGCCAGCTCCCGCCTTCGTGGCGGGTTGGTGGCAGTATCTGCACAGTCGCTGGGCTTCGGTGGAGGCCAGCGCACAGGCGGAACAGGATCATCGCTGCCTCACGCAACTGCAGCAAAACCGCACCAGCGCAGAAGACCACACGCTGTCGGACATCATCATCCGCCATCCGCTGCGGGATGCCTACATTGAGGAGCGTCACCTCGCCGCCCGCACCCATAGGATCAACGTACCGGTGCTCTCGATGACCGCCTATCAGGATGAGGCCGTCACCTCACGCGAGGGCCATTACCACGATACGCTGGATCCCGAGCAACTCTGGAGGGTGCAGACCAACGGCGGTCACGACCTGTATGAGTCGCGACGATTTCGGTCGATCCTGGTCGACTTTTTCGACCATTTTCTCAAGGGCACGCCGAACGGCTTCGAGACGCGTCCACATCGGGAAATCTGGCTGGAAAGTACGGCTTCGGGACACGGGCACGAGCGGCAGGAATCCATTGCGCCACGCGCCGTTCTTGCGAGCGCGAGCGGCTCCTTTGCGGTTGGCAGCCATGCCCTCTATCTCGACAGCCACGGGCGCCTGATCGAGCACGCGGCTGACGCCAAAGGAACCGACGAGTTCCGGTACCCCCGCCCTGGGCCGACCGTCAATGCGGACGACGACGGCGAGACGGATCGTTGGGGGCGGCTGCCAGATGGCTGGCGTGAAGGCAGTGTCGCCTACACATCAGCGCCTCTTGAGGAGCCTTGGCTTGCCATCGACGGCGGCAGTGTGGATGTGTGGGTCGCACTTGAAGCCACCACGGATGCCGACCTTGAAGTCACGCTCACGGAACTCCGTCCGGAGGGCCAGGAAATGTACGTGCAGCGTGGCTGGCTCCGACTGTCGAACCGAGCCCTCGACGCGAGCCGTAGCACCGCACTGCGCCCGGTTCCGCTCGACCTACCCGATGCGCAGAAGGCGATGACGCCGGGAGTCCCGGCAATGGTGCGGGTGGAGTTGCCGAAATTCGCCCATCCCTTTCGCAAGGGCTCGCGTATCCGCCTGTGGATCGGCACCCCCTCGCAAACCGGCGGTTACGGATTTGCACCGTACTCCGCCGACGGCACCGTCCGGATACAGCACGATGCAGAGCACCCTTCGCGGCTCCTGCTCGGACTCACGGACAGCGGTATCGTTGCCGTACAGCGCCCCGTCTGTGGCAGCGTCCTGAGGCAGCCCTGCCGACCCGACCCGCTCGCCACCTCTGCTCACTCACCCATTGCCCCGAAGGTACGCCCATGAAGACTTCCCCCACGATGTCTCGCCGTTCACTGCTCGCTGCCAGCACGGGGCTCGCGACACTCGGTCTTGCCGCGAAGGGGCGCGCCGAGGCGACCTCCTCGGGCGCGCTCGTCGACCTTGATCCCATCCGGACCGAACTTGTCATGAATCTCGTTGTCACTTGCGGGGCACCGGAACGCCCCAATCCACACGGCGCCGGTGCCAGCAAGGATGGCGTGCGCGAGGAGATCTGGCCCATCATCGGCGGCCGCTTCGAGGGCCCTCGCATCCGCGGCACCGTCATCCCCGGCGGCGGCGATTTTCCGGTGGTCCGACCTGACGGCGTTGAAATCATTGATGCCCTGTATCGCCTGCGGACGGACGACGGCGTCACGATCCTCATCCACAACCGCGGCCTGATTTACCCCGAGATGCGCGGCGAATGGCCTAAGTGCCGACTGGTACCCGAATTCACCGCCCCGGTCGGCCCCTACGACTGGCTCAACCGGTCGATCTTTCTGTCGACGCTCGTCGCAGTGCCGCCCGCGCTCGCACTCGCCAAGGGACCGGCCGAAAATGACCGTATGATCCAGATCCACCGGGTGTACTGAGCCCTCGCCATCCAAGACTCGCGCCATGCAATTCCAGTCACGACTCCCGGCTTGGTCCATCCGACGTCTCCCCCATTTTGAGTCGTCGGCCTTCACCGACTACCCCGTCGAACTGATTGGCGGAGGTTGATCGATTCGCACCATCGGCATGGTTCCGATGGTTGCTGGAATCCGGGTTCGTATCCAGCAGACCGAGGATCATGGTCCGTCGGAACCAGCAGTCACGGTCGGTGACCGAGATCCCCGCTGGATTAAAAAAAGACCGAACTTCGGGGTAAGAGGCGTCCTCTACAGCCTCATTGAGACGCCTCCGCGAATCCAAAAACATTCACCGGAAGCAAGTCGCGGGGCGCACTAGTTGCCCGTTACGCCTATATTAGCTATTATGGTCGTAATGAAAACAATTACTGCCCTCGATGCAAAGAATCGGTTCGGCGAGGTCATGGAAACCGCGCAACGACAACCCGTTGCCGTGACGCGAAACGGCCGGCCATCGGTCGTGGTGGTATCGGCGGATAGCTACGCCAGACGGCAAAAGCTCGCCCGAGAACGTTTGAGGCAGGCGATGCAGCAAGCCGGACACCACGCGACGGTCGCTGGCATGACCGAGTCCGCGCTGACAGAACTGCTCGCGGATGAAAGCTGACCGACTCGTCCTCGACACCAACGTCTGGATTTCGGCCCTGCTCGCGCCGACGGGCACTGCCAGACTGCTCGTGAATGAGGTGATCGAACGCGGGATCGATGTGCTCTTCACAGAGGGCACTTTCAATGAACTTGTGACGCGACTAGATCGGCCAAAGTTCGCAAAGTACCGCCATCCAGAGGCCTGGAACCTGTTCTTGTCAGAACTCATCGAAGTCGCACAGTGGCATGACGATACCCTGACCGCAGCCGGAATCTCGCGCGATTCAGACGACGACAAGTTTCTGGCCCTGGCCGTTATCGGACAGGCTGACGCCATCATCAGCGGTGACAGTGACCTGCTCGATCTCGTCACCTATGAAGGCATCCCCATCCTGACGCCAGCGGAATGCCTACGGCGCATGCACGATCCGCAGAACTGATTCGCTGAAAACTAGTGGCCGCAGTCACAAGCAGGGACCAGCTAATGTGGACTGGAGTTCGTTGTAGTGACAGAGTCTTGCGATCAAGTCAGCCGTGATCAACGTGAACGTGATTGCCCTTACGCTCCTCCGGGTCTTTGAATCGGGGATGTCCGCAGATGATCAAACACGTCATAAAACCTAAATGCTTAGGCGATCGAGAAAGTCGTTGACTACGCTCTCAGTCTCGACACACCCGGCAATTGATGGGGCCTGAAGACGAAATCACAGCGAATTTAGATGCCAGACAGCACCGCGTCCACGGCGGACACCAAGGCACTGGCCTGCCCCCCCACGTTGTCGACTGCTCGCCGCAAACCCTTGGCAGGTAACGGCGCGGCATAATGCGCGAGAGCGTGCAGACGCTTGCCCTTGACCATGATGACGGGGCACAGGGCGGTAGGCACCTTGATTGCCGCATCCAGTTCGGCCAGCGGAATCGTCAGTCGCGTGGAAAGGCCGTCAAGCAAATCGCTCTGGATCACGACGACGTAAGGGATGCCGCGCGCAGCGCTCTGGCTTGGATTGGGGAAAACGTCATATTGGGCCATCGCCGATTCACCACGGACGCAAGTCAGCGCCCGGGATGCCGTCTGCTTCACAACAGGCATTTTGCGCCGCAATCCAGTCACCAAACTCAGCTTCAAATCTCTTCTTGCGCTCAACAAGACCCACCTTATTGTGATGCGCCTGTAAGGCGTAGTAGTGCTCAGCAGACAGGATCACAGTGTCAAGGCGTCCCGCCTTCTCCACGAATATCGGCTCTCGTTTAGCCTGAGCGGACAGACTCCCAAATCGGTTCTTCGCTTCGGTTGCGGTGACGCGCATAGCACTTCCCTCGTGTGGATAGCCATTTTAGCCATTCGATGGTCGGGCGACAAGGTGATGTTCAATCACACAACCCGACAGCACGGTCAACGCCCAGCAATGCAGGGATCCGAACGCTCCAAAGATTCGAACTGAGATTTATGAATCGTTGGCGGTGGGGGTGGGATTCGAACCCACGGAAGGCGTTAACCTTCGCTAGTTTTCAAGACTAGAGCCATAAACCGCTCGGCCACCCCACCGCTGCATGGAACTCCCCGTGCGATGGGGGGTCGAAAAAGCAACCGGCATCCCCATTATACTGTGCGTACCCTTTTTCCGGAGGACTTCGATGGACCGCAATCCGCTGACGATCGACTCGACGGCCACCCGCCTCGGCACCCGTGCCGACACGGAAGCCCAACGGGTCCTCAAGAACACCTACCTGCTGCTGTCGGCCTCGCTGCTCTTCAGCGCCGCAACGGCCGGCGCCTCCATGACCTACGGATGGGCGCCTCCTGGCATTCTGGTCACGCTGGTGGTGTTCTACGGCCTGCTGTTCGCGATCGAAAAAATGCGCAACAGCGCCTGGAGCATCGCGCTTGTGTTCGCGCTGACCGGGTTCATGGGTCTCACCCTCGGCCCGATCATTTCTCTCTACATCCGCGCGCTCCCGCACGGCGAGTCGATCGTGATGACCGCGCTCGGCATTACCGGCGCGACGTTTCTGTCGCTCTCCGCCTATGCGGTCTTCTCGAAGAAGCGTTTCGAGTTCATGGCGAGCTTCCTCTTTGTCGGCTCCATGATCGCGTTCCTGCTGGGCCTTGTCGCCATTTTCTTCAGGATGGAAGCCCTGTCGCTCGCGGTGTCCGGGATGTTCGCGCTCATCTCGAGCGGCATGATCCTCTGGCAGACGGGCGAGATCGTGAACGGCGGCGAGCGCAACTATGTGACCGCGACGGTGTCGCTGTACGTATCGCTCTACAACCTGTTCCTGAGCCTGCTGCGCATTCTCGGCGCCAGCGACCGGCGCTGATCGAAAGACAACAGCCGGGGCGAGATCCTCGCCCCGGCCGCTCCTAGAACCCTTCGCTGTCGGAGGGACGCCGTTGCCGGCGCTCGAGACGGCAGCCCGATTCAGGCCGTCGCCACCAATCGCTCG
>CAXBRZ010000122.1:0-7479 GCA_963978075.1 uncultured bacterium
TACGATATTGGTCAGTGACTGGAGTTCAGACGTGTGCTCTTCCGATCTTCGGTCGCCGCAAGGCCCGCCGTTACCCCGCTGACAGTGCCGGCAAGACCACCAAACGCAAGCGCCGCACGCGGTGTCGTCAGATGCAGTGTACGGGCGGCCATCGGGGTGCCCACCATGACGAGGATGGCCTTGACGAGACCCGCCGACACGCTGAGGGCAAGAATGTCGGAGGACGCGCCGAGGGCGGCCCCGGTCACCGGCCCGACGATATAGGTCACCGCGCCAGCGCCGATGGTGGTCAGCACCACCGGATCGCGATAGTCGAAAAACCAAGCCACCGTCACGCCACACACGAACGGGACGACGGTTCCCAACAGGAGTGCCACTGATCCGAGCAGGCCTGCATCCTTGAGGTGGCGCGGGTCGACCTCAAGCGCGGTGGCGACGATGGTGTAGTCGCGCAGCATCGCCCCGCCCATGAGACCTATCCCGCCCAGGACCGGAAGATCCGCCACGCCTTTGCTGCCGGCGCCGCTGCGGCCGGCAAGATAGGCGAAGGCGAGGCCGATCACGATGGCGATGGCAGACGCGTGGATGCGCCCGCCCGTGAGCCTTGCCGATGCGAGGGATGCGATCGCGCTGATGAGGCCCACCACGGCAAAGGCCGTGATGAGGCCATTCTGGGTCAGAACCTTCATCAGAGCATCGGTCATGGGGTGCTCCGATCTGCGGCAAGAGGGGCACGGTTCACGGTGGAGGGTTCATTGCGGTTCATCCAGCGGATAAGCAGGCCGCAGCTGACAACGGTGAGCAGGGCGGCTAGGACCGCGACGAGCCCTGCACCGAGCGCCTTCTGGACATCCAGTTGCAGGGCCATGGCAACGACAACCGGAATGTACATGCCGCCCCAAAACCGGGCGCCGGCCAACAGCTTTTCTTCCTGACCCGAGCGTCGCGCGCGTGTGACGATAAGGACCAGTAGAAGCATGGCGAGCCCCACGCCGCCGACATTGGATTTGACGCCGATCAGGAGTCCTAGCCAGTCGCCGAGAAAGAGTCCCGCGAGGTAACAGACCGCCAGTATGGCTGTTCCGTAGATCATCCATCCCTCCGCGATAATGCCCATCTGTGATCTGCGCCGGTTCGATACTGCCCAATCCGGACTGTATCGTCGACCCTGTTGCAGACAGTGGAATTAATGGGGTGCATTCAGCGTACCTCTAAAGGTCGGCCCCAGATCATTGTTTATGTGATTCGCTCCGTCGATCCACGCATCAAGGTTGTATTTTTCGCCCGAGGCGAAGTTTCCGATCCAAATGTCGTACTGCCCTGTGCCGCCGCTGGACGTCGACGTCAGGGCCAGCCAGTCAGTCCCTAGCGGACAGGGATCTGCATACTCATCCGCTGAAGTGCCAAACGCCGCGGTGGCAGCCGGACTCGCCTGCAAATCACCCTGCAGGATCGAATCATGTGTGCTTCCCGCCACAAAGTAGAAGCGCGTGGCGTCCAGTGCGATCGGGTAATACGCGTGCCCGGTCGGTGCATAGAGCGGAGTCAGCGCCGTGCCGCTTTTGTAATAGATGGCTTTGGTTGAAGCATCGGCGTAAAGGAAAACACTTGAGGAGCCTGGGATCAGGTAGGGCATGCTCACTTCGCCGGCGCTATCAAGCAGTTGCGTTTGGGCTGGAGACTGGTCTACTCCGTTGATGGACAACTGCGTCGTATCGAGAGTGACGATCGTGTGCAGGTTGCGTTTGAAAATGATTCGCGTTCCGTCCGAACTGAACTTTGGATCCTCGTTGCGACTCCCGTCGGTCTGGGCGTGGGTCAGCTTCGTCAGGTTGGTGAGTCCGCTGTCGCCAACGCTCGCTATCCAGATATCCCACGCCTGGATGCCGGTGCGTGCCGTTTCCTCATGGTCGTTCGCCATGACGACGACCGCCTGTCCGTCGGGGCTAAGGTGGTAATTCATGGCACCATCCAGCCGGCTAGGTGTGATTTCGGACACCGTGCCAGTGTCGAAATTCGCCATCCAGCCTCTGACACCGGAGAAGCCGTACTGCGCATAGGTGTGCCAAATAAGGCGGCCAGTGACTTCGATACCGTGGGATATCGTTCCCCGGTGGCTCGTGGTGATGTTCAGGGGAATGCTGGGAGAGGATTCTCCGGCTGCGTCGCTCGCGCTGACCGTGAGTGAGTAAGCATGGTCGGGCGAAAGGCCCGTTACCCTGAAAGGAGACGCATTGACCCTGTTGGCGACGGTCGAGCCGTCTACCGCGACGTTGAAGGTCACGCTGCAATTGGCGACAGCGTTGCTGTTCCAGCGGAGAATTGCGCTTGTGGAAAGGACGCTGGATGCCACTAGGCTGACCGGAACCTCGGGCTTCTGGCTGCAGGCAATGGCGGGAGTTTGGTTCGGACCGGGTGCGCCGCTGCCGCCGCAGGCTGCGAGGGCGAGACAGGCCGCTACAAGCGCAGCGTGGCTGTGCCATCGGCAGTGTGAATCAATCCAGGCGAGAAACCCGCAGTGGTGGTTCAGGTTCAAGCGGGAATCTAGGCTCGTCTATTCGAGTAAATGGAGCCGGCCGGGAATCAACGTGTTTCGATAGGCGCGCAGAGGTCCGGAACCGGGTGACCGGTTCCGGACCCGCCGGATTACGGCTTCGCCTTATTCACAACGCCCATGAGGACGCTCGAGAGAGAGGCGCCCGCAGCGATTGCACCCAGGTTGCTGGAAATCGAGTGCAGATAACCGCCGACGGCCGGGATCGCATCGAAGCTGCCCGACATGGTGGTCAACGCGACGGCACCGATGACGGTACCGACCGTCTGGTCACCCGACACGCTCAGGCCTGCCCAAAGGCCAACCAACAGGAGGATCAGCGCCGACATTGGAATTGGAGCAAAAGCCCCTGCGATGGCAACGGCCAAGCCAACCCAACCCACGATCTTATTCGCGTTCATTCCTAAATACCCCCAAGTAGCGATGTAAGTCTTTTTCTCTTTGTCTAGACGGGGTCCCTGTGACGGTCTCCCCCGACAGGACGGTTAAGAAGTACGCCCTTTTCGGGCAACCTGTCAAGAAAGTGAACAAAATGGTGGTGGCGGGTGTCTGCCGCAGTGGTGCCCTGCCACGGTCTGAGGGGCGGCTACTCGCGTGAAGCCGTCCCATTTTGGTGTTAGTGACAGAAAGCACTTGTATCAAAAAACACCTTATGAGATCGTTTGCAATTGAGGGTCAGGGTGGGCGGCAAGCGATGGAGGCGGGCCGCCCGGGATACGCCTGACGGCGCAAGGGGCGAAGGGCTTGGCGAAGACGATGAAAGACGAAACGACCCGTGAGGCAGTGGTGGCCTCGCTGGCGGCAGAGGCCTTGCGGGGCCAGTCGCCCGCGGTCCGCGCCGCATTTGGGGCGCGGCTTGAGCGCCATCTGCCGGTCCTGTTCGATGAACTGTCATCGCTGTATGGCCAGCGGCCGGATTTCGGCCCCTTTATGGTCTCGCTGCTGAAAACCGCGTTGACAGCGTGGCTGGAGCGCCCGGCGGCGCTGAAGGCCCTGGACGAGCGGCGCGAGCGCGAGCCTCTGTGGTTCCAGTCCGAGCGTATGCTTGGTGGCGTCTGCTATGTCGACCGCTTTGCAGGGACCCTGGCGGGCATCCAGTCGCAGATTCCGTATTTCAAGGGACTGGGTCTGACGTATCTGCACCTGATGCCGCTGTTCCGTTGTCCGGACGGCAACAGTGACGGCGGCTACGCGGTGTCCAGCTACCGCGATGTGCAGCCTGCCCTTGGAACGATGGACGACCTGCGGGCGCTGGCCGCAGCGTTGCGTGAGGCAGGCATCAGCCTCGTCCTTGATTTCATCTTCAACCATACCTCCGACGAACATGACTGGGCGCAGCGCTGCCTCGCCGGCGAACCCGGATATGAGGATTTTTACCTCATCTACCCTGACCGGACGCTGCCGGACAGGTACGACCTCACCCTGAGGGAGATTTTCCCGGACCAGCACCGGGGCGGCTTTTCCCGACTGCCGGACGGGCGCTGGATCTGGACGACCTTCAATTCTTTCCAATGGGATCTCAACTACGCGAACCCGGCGGTGTTCACGGCAATGGCGGGCGAGATGCTGGCCATCGCCAACGTCGGCGCGGAGTGTCTGCGCATGGACGCGGTGGCATTTGTCTGGAAACGCCTCGGCACGCCGTGCGAGAACCTGCCCGAGGCCCATACCGTCATCCGCGCCTTCAGTGCGCTCGCCCGCATCGCCGCCCCGTGCCTCCTGTTCAAGTCCGAGGCCATCGTGCATCCGGACGATGTCGTCAAATACGTCTCCTCACGGGAGTGCCAGCTTTCCTACAACCCGCTGCAGATGGCGTTGCTGTGGAACACGCTGGCGACGCGTGAGGTCAACCTGTTGCAGCAGGCGCTGGAATCTCGCCACGCGTTGCCTCGCGATACTGCCTGGGTCAACTACGTGCGCAGTCACGATGACATCGGCTGGACTTTCTCCGACGAGGACGCTGCGCAGTTTGGAATCAACGGCTTTGACCACCGGCAGTTCCTGAACCGCTTCTATGTCAACCGCTTTGAGGGCAGTTTTGCCCGCGGGGTACCGTTTCAGGACAACCCGGCGACGGGTGACTGCCGCATTTGCGGGACGTGTGCCTCGCTGGCGGGGCTGGAGCAGGGTGATCCGCTGGCTGTCGCGCGCATCCTGCTCCTGTACAGCATTGCGCTCTCCACGGGCGGCATACCCTTGTTGTATCTGGGTGACGAAGTCGGAGCGCTCAACGACCACCGCTACCTCGAGAATGCCGACGAGGCGATGGACAGTCGCTGGGTGCACCGCCCGCGGTTTGATGCAAGGCGCTACGCCGAGCGCAAGGACACCTCGACCGTCCCGGGCAGGATCTATGCGGGTCTTACCCGCATGATCCGCGTGCGCGCTGCGCTGGACGTGTTTGCGGGGGGTGACCTGACCGGCTTCCGGTCAGGGTCGCCGCACGTACTGGGATACACGCGCGGGACGCGCGGCGCGCACGTGCTGGTGCTCGCCAATTTTTCCGAACGGGTACAGCGCGTCAGTGCCAAGGTGCTCAGTGCCCAGCCAGGCACCGCACGGGACCTCTTGACCGGCCAGTACCATCCATTGAGCGAGGGACTCACGCTCGCACCGTACCAGGTGGTGTGGCTCGATTGTGGGGGCGTGGCGACGGGAGCGTGACCGGACATGCCTTTGCACGTCGCGCCATGCGATCGATGGCGTTGTGTCTAGCGTTGATCAGGTGCAGCGATCTCAAACTGGTCGCGGATCTTCCACTCGTGCGGAAGCGGGCTTTCGGGGTCTTCAAGCCGGTGCATCCTGACCGTGGCGCCCGCGGCCGTGAAATCGAAGGTCACATAGTGAAAGTTGGGCTCGCCGGGCGAGGCGTACAGGTCGCCCTCGCGGCTGACCGGGTAAGGCTTGGCACCGCCGCCGCCCGAGACGAGATAGACGACGCCTCCCTGCTCGCGCCGTTCATAGTTGTGGATATGGCCCGACACCACGATGAATTTTGCGCGTGCGTGGCGCGCCTGTTCGGTCAGGTAGTCGGCCAGCACGACTTCGTTCGGCCGGACGTTGTGCCGCAGTGGATCACTCTCGCGGGCTGCGACCGGTGGGTGGTGCAGGAAGAAGACGACATAGGCGGTGGTTGGCGGCAGTTCGGCCACCTGCCGTTCCAGCCATTGCCGCTGCTCGCTGCCTGCGTTGAACGGCTTCGTGCTGTCCAGCGCGATGGCCTCGACCCTCGGTCCGAGTTGCAACCGGTACCAGCGCAATCCTGCGAGGTGCGGGCTTGCCTCCCACCAGTGGGCGAGGCAGTCGGCCTCGGCGCAGCCGGCAAATTCGTGATTTCCAAGCGCCGGAAACACGTTCAGGTGTCGCTCGCGCCAGAGGGCGGTTTCGGTCTCATAGACCAGGTAGTCGTTGACGGTGCCGCCATGCCAGGGGACGTCGCCGGTCATGAGCACGGCATCGACCGGTTCCTCGGCGATGGCGCGCACCAGCGCCTGGCGCGCTGCAGGGCGAGAGGCGTCACGTTCGCTCGTCTCCGTGAAGCGCTGGTCGCCGTAGGCGACGAGGCGGACATGCGCGGGATCGCGCGGGACCACCTGAAGCGGCGTCGTGGCGTTCGCCATGCCGGGGGCCCACAGGGCCAGCAGGATCCATTGGGCCATCGCGCGCGTCATGAGAGGACCTCCATCGGGCAGGCGATGCTAGCGACGCGGTCTCGCCGGCACAAGCGCGTGACCCCGACCAGGCAGGGAACTACCTTGGTTGACGCAAGGCCTCGCGCAGGCGCAGTCCCGTGATGCGCGGAAGGCGCGGCAGCAGGGGGCGCGGCCGGGATGCCGCGCCGAGCTGTCGCCTTTGTCTGAGCACGATGGGCACGCTGCGCGCGATGACGTCCAGCGGCGAGGGCCGCGCGTCTTTCGGCAGCAGAGGCGCAGGCCAGTTGCCCTGTAGCTCGAGGAAAGAGTCCGGCCAACCACCGAGCGCGTAGGTGCGGCGGCACAGTTCCTTCGCGATCGCGGGCCGGTCCAGATGGTTCGGCAACTCCGCGGCCTCGACCTTTTCGCCCACCACGACGCGGATCGGCCGACGCGCGCGGCGGACGTTCTCGCCGATCAGCAGTCCCCAGCGCAGGGTGAGGCTCCAGTGGCTGACGAACTGGAACAGGCGCCCGTTCTGGCCTTCGAACCATACCGGCAGGACCGGGGCCTGCGTACGGTCGACAAGTTGGGCCACGAAGGGGTGCCACGTCGCGTCGATCGCGGGGCTGGCGCCAAAGGCGTCCGGGGCGGTCGAGATGCCGCCGGCCGGGAAGATGATCAGCACGCCGCCGTCTTCCAGTTGCCGCCGGGCGGCGAGGCGGCTCGCCGCATTGGCACGCTGCGCCTCCCGACTGTCCACCGTGCTCAGGCAAATCGCTTTTTCCGCTAATTCAGTAACATAGCGACCTTCGTTCAACAGGATTTTGAAGTCTTCGCGGACCTGGCTGACGAGCCAGCAGGCGATCAGGCCGTCAATGATGCCGTAGGGGTGGTTGGCGACGATCAGCAGGGGACCGGTCGCCGGGATGCGCTGCAGGGCCCCGTCATCAAGGTCGACCCGCACCCCGAGCAACTGCATGCAGTCCGACCAGAAGTGCCGGGGCGCGCGGCCCGAGCGATGGTAGTCGTCATACAGGGTCTGCAGGTGGTGCTGGCCACTCAGGCGCTCCAGCGCACGGATGAGCAGGCGCTGTGCCTTGGGCACGGTGGGATCGGACATCGTGTAGGCGCCCGTGCGCCCGTTAGAGCCGGATGAGTCCATGGGGTCTCGCTGCGCAAGGGCCATGTGACCAGTAAGCCACCGTTTTGCTACGGCCTGATGACGGCGCGGAAGGCCCGGGTGCTGGCACCGCCGGGCCGATCCGGTTAGTGTCGCTGTCCCGACCCCAG
>CAXBRZ010000123.1:0-7422 GCA_963978075.1 uncultured bacterium
CGGCGCGGATCGCGCGGGACCTGTCCCTCGACGCGAACGCCGTCAGGGTCCTGCACTGGTCGAGGCTGCACTGAATCCCCTGGCGGACTGTCCTCACGTAATCGGAGTCCGCTTTTTCGAAACCCCGGATCTTTGATCCGGGGTTTTTTTTCATCGAAAAATCAGTCAGTTAGATCGGCGCCGCCTTGCCATTTGGCGGACGGCATCAGACCGGCTCTTGCAGCGAATGGTGATCTGCCCCATATCCTTCAGAGAGGGCCGGTCGGCCCGAAGGAGTCTGCATGCGTACCCTTTCCCGTTTGTCGGTGTTGGCCTTTCTGTTGGGATTTTCTGCGCTTCTGAGCGGCTGTGGTTACAACGTGATTCAGGCTCAGGACGAGCAGACCAAGGCCAATTGGTCCGAGGTGCTGAACCAATACCAGCGGCGTGCTGATCTCATTCCCAACCTCGTCAGCACGGTCAAGGGCTATGCCCAGCAGGAGCAGTCGGTCCTCATTGGTGTCACCGAGGCTCGCGCCAAGGCAACGTCGATCAATGTCCATCCCGAGGACGAGGCATCGCTCCGGCGGTTCCAGCAGGCGCAGGGCGAGGTGTCGAGCGCATTATCGCGGTTGCTGGTGGTGTCAGAGAATTATCCGCAACTGAAGTCCGACCAAAACTTTCGCGATCTCCAGGTGCAACTCGAAGGCACCGAAAATCGGATTACCGTGGCGCGTAATCGCTATATCGAATCGGTCAAGCAGTACAACACGACAATCCGTCAGTTTCCGGTCAACGTGACCGCGATGCTTTTCCATGCAGCGCCGAAGCCCAATTTCACTGTTGAGAACGAGGCGGCGCTGGCCCAGCCACCGAAGGTCGACTTTAGTAACGCGCCGGCCAAGTGACATGAGCCCATGCGCCTCCCGGCCCGTCGTTGTGACGCTGCTGTGGGTGGCGCTGCTCGGTGTGGTCGGTGCCGGTACTGCGGCGGTGCCAGACGAAGCATTGAGGCCACTTCCTGCCGTTGCACGGGTTGTCGACGAGGCGGGACTGCTGCCGCCTGACGCAAGGCAGTCGCTCGAGGCGACGCTCGCCGGCTTCGAGGCGCGTAAGGGCAGCCAGTTGGCGGTGGTAATCGTCACCACGACCCAGCCGGAGGCGATCGAGCAGTTCGGGATTCGCCTTGCGGACGCATGGAAGCTCGGTCGCCACGGTGTGGATGATGGGGCGCTGCTGATCATTGCGACGCAGGATCGGCGCTTCCGCTGGGAAGTCGGGCGTGGCCTTGAAGGGGTGCTCACCGACCTTGGAACGTCGCGCATCTCAGAAGAGTATCTTCGCCCCGCATTCCGCCGTGGCGATTACGCCGGGGGCATTGCTGCTGCTGTCGAACGGGTGATCGGCCTCGTTGAAGGCGAGCCACTGCCGCCACCGCCTGACTCGCGTTCCAGAACCGCGGGGAACTCGTTTCACCACGTGCTCGGCCTGTTGGGATTCGCAGTATTCATGGGCGTAATGCTCACTTCATTGCTGGGCCGCATCCTCGGTGCCTTGGTTGCTGCCGCTCTCGCCGCCACCGTGGGATATCTTTTGCTCGGTACCATTTTCCTAGCCGCGCTCATGTTTGTCCTCGCATTCATCGCGACGCTCGTCGCAGGATTCACCGGACTCTGGGGTTTCTACGGTGACGGATTCAGGTCCCGTGGCGGATTCGGTAGTGGTGGTTTTGGCGGCGGAGGCTTCAGCGGAGGAGGGGGAGGCTTCAGCGGCGGCGGATCTTCCGGGAGTTGGTGATGGCATTTGATATACGCAGACTGTTTAGGCACCTGTCTCTGAGCCCGGCATCCGTGCGCAGTTGCTTTACCCCAGCGGTGCTAGCTCAGGTTGAGTCTATGATCCAGCGTTCGGAGATCCTGCATGGTGGGGAAGTGCGTTTTGTTGTCGAATCGGACCTTCCACTTCGGTCACTGCTGGCCCGCCAGACATCCAGACAGCGGGCGCTGGAACTTTTTTCCAACCTCGGCATCTGGGATACCGAAGGCAATGCGGGCGTGCTCATTTATGTGCTTTTCGCCGACCGAGCCGTCGAGATTGTCGCCGACCGTGGTTTTAATGCCGGCGTCACGCCAGCAGAGTGGGCAGCGGTCAGTCGTCAGATGGAAGAGGCGTTTCGGCGCGGGGACTGGGCTGTAGGGGCCGTGTCAGGCGTCGAGGCGGCCGCTACACTGGTGGCGCGCCATTTTCCGGCGCCTGCGCAGAAAGCCAATGAGTTGCCTGACCGTCCGTTGCTGCTGTAGCTCAATCACTGTAATCGCCGTCGTGTTGCTCGCGGGCTGCGCTTCCGCGCCGGCACCGCGCTTGCCCGCCCATGAGATTGACCTGCCCACTGTGCCCGTGGGTCAGTTATCTGTGCGTGCGCAGGCCAGCCATCGGTTCACTGTGGCCGGTGGGGACAGCGTGGTGGGTAGTGTCGTGGTGACGCTGGCCGCCGACGATGACACGCTGCCGGATATCGCGCGGCGCTTCGATGTGGGCTATGAGGAAATCGTCCGCGCCAACCCCGGCGTCGACCCATGGCTGCCGGGGCGCGGTCGCGAGATTGTCGTGCCGACGGCCTTTGTGTTGCCCGATGCGCCGATGGAAGGCGTGGTCGTCAATATCGCCGCGATGCGTTTGTACTACTTCCCGCCCGTCGCGAAGGGATCGCCGAGAGTCGTCATCACGCATCCGATCGGGATCGGAAAAGTGGGTTGGAAAACACCAGAAGGCACCACCCGCATCGTCGCCAAGCAGCGCGACCCGGTGTGGATTCCGCCGGATTCCGTGCGCAAAGAGCATCTGGAGAACGGCGACCCCCTGCCGGCACGTGTTCCGGCCGGTCCTGATAATCCGCTCGGCGCGCACCTGTTTCGGTTGTCGTGGCCGACGTACCTCATTCACGGGACCAACAAGCCTTACGGTGTGGGCATGCGATCCAGCCACGGCTGTCTCCGGCTCTATCCGGAGGACATCCGCGCCCTCTTTGAATCACTACCCGTCGGTACGAAAGTACAGGTCGTCAACCAGCCGACCGTGTTGGGCTGGCGTGAGGGCGTGGCGTACGTGCAGTCGTTCGGGCGCTTCGAGGACGACCGCAAGGCGGCGGAGGGCCCGATGCCGACCGCGCAGTCCATGCAGCAGCAGTTGACGGGACGTCGCCCTGCGGCGGCCCCTTCGGTGGACTGGGCGGCGGTGGCGCGTGAGGCACGGGCAGCCTCGGGTCTGCCGCTGCCGGTCAGTGGTCGGCGGGAGGCCAGCCGCTTCTCGGCGGTGGCCGCCGCAACGCGCGTCGCCAACAGCCTGCCGGTGGGCGCCTTGTGGGACGGTCGGGGAGGGTCTCAGGAGGATGAGCGGCAATATCAGGAGTTGATGCGGGACCGGGAGTTGCCGCAGAGAACCCCCTGACAGTCACAGTACTGTCATCCCCCTGCAATATCGTCAGCGCCGTCCGAACTCCTTAAGCGGAGGCGATGTGCGCATCCTGATGATCTCCGATGTTTCATTTCCGCGTGTGAACGGTGTGTCGACGTCCATCGCGACGTTTCGGCAGAGTTTGCAGGAACTGGGGCATGAGACGACGCTGATCGCTCCGGACTACCCGGGCCACGTGGAGTCGGCGCCAGACGTGATCAGGCTGCCTGCGCGCCAGGTTCCCTTCGATCCGGAGGACCGCCTGATGCAGTCGCGTCCGCTGCGGCGGTTGCTGCCCCGGCTGCGCAGCGGGGTCTATGATCTTGTGCACATCCACACACCGTTCCGCGCACACTACGCGGGCGTGAAGTTGGGTCGCCAACTCGGCCTGCCGATCGTGGAGACCTACCACACGTTTTTCGAAGAGTATTTCCACCATTACGCCGGGTTCCTGCCCGGCGGACTGACCCGGCGGATCGCACGGTCCATGACCTTGTCACAGTGCCGGGCCGTGGATGCCCTGGTGGTCCCGTCACCGCAGATGCTTGAGAAATTGCGCGAATACGGGGTAGCCGTACGCGCGCAGGTCCTGCCGACGGGGATCGACCAAACCCGCTTCACGGGCGGGGATGGCCGTCGCTTCCGCGCCGCTCACGGGATCCACGAGGATCGCCCCCTGCTGGTGCATATCTCCCGTGTGGCCCACGAGAAGAACATCGACTTCATCGTCCGCATGCTGCCGCGGGTGGTGGCGGCCCTGCCGGATGTCCTGCTCGTCATTGCCGGGGAAGGGCCGGCCGAATCCCACCTGCGATCCTTGGTCCGCCGGCTCGGTCTGTCCGACAACGTGCTCTTTGTCGGTTACCTTGATCGCCATTCGAGTCTGTTGGACTGCTATCGCGCGGGCGACGCCTTTGTCTTTGCCTCCCGTACCGAGACTCAGGGGCTCGTCTTGCTTGAGGCGCTAGCGCTGGGTACTCCGGTCGTCTCCACCGCCGTCATGGGCACGGCTGACGTTCTCAAGGATGCCAAGGGCGCCATCGTGGTCGAGGAGGAGGAAGGCGCCTTTGCCGCGGCGGTCCTGCGGGTACTGCAGTCGCGGGAATTACGCGCGCAACTCTCTGCTGTTGCGCCGCAGGATGCGCAAGCCTGGTCGGCCATCGGCATGGCGCAGCGCCTGCTGCAGTTCTATGCGAGCCTGCTGACGGGGTCCCCGCTATAGTGCCACCCGCAACAGGCTCGGAGCGGAGGGTGGATGATGACGCTGGACAGTCCATGGCTGAAGGTCATGTTGGAGGAAATCGAGCGCAAGCGCCGCGATGAACGCGAATCGCGTGAGGAGGCCCAGCGCCGCAAGCCCACGGAGGCTGCGAAAACCGATCGTCGATAAGGCACCTTGCGCTGATCCGAGTGACGCCTCGTGATACCCTGCACGGCGTACATCGGGAGGCCGTTCGTTGCTGATACCGTCCACGCAGGGTATGCAGGTGGCGCCCGACAGCGGCGCCGCCGACGCGATCAAGCGGCTCGACACGGCCATCGTTGCCTTTGTGGGCCGGACATTGCGCGGGCCCTTGCATCAACCGGTGACGGTCACGAGCTTCGCGGATTATCAGGCGGTCTTCGGCGGCCTGTGGCAGCCAAGTCCGCTGTCCTATGCCATTGAGCATTTTTTCGAGAACGGCGGCCAACTTGCCCGCGTCGTCAGGGTGGCCAATGGCGCCCGGCCTGTCACGCTGAGGCTGCCTACCGAGGACGGTGGTGCCCTTGTGCTGGAGGCCCGTTGTCCTGGCACACGCGAATTCCTGAGGGCCTCGGTTGACTACGACAACATTCCGCATTCTCCCGAAGCCGAGACATTCAATCTGGTCGTACACCGGTTGCGTACGCCCGGATCGGAGCATGTGGAGGATCAGGAAATCTATGCGCGGGCCTCGGTCAATCCCGAGTCGTCGCGCAACATCAGCGTGCTCCTCTCGGATTCGTCACTCGTGAGGTTAAGGGGTCCCGTCCCGTTGTCCCGGCCCCGGCAGACCGAGCGGGGTGACCTGCGGTCTTTTGCCGCCTACGTGGCATCCGCACCGGACGGGGACGACGGCGCACCCATTTCCGATTACGACCTCATTGGTTCTGCTGCCGAGCGAACGGGTCTCTTCGCCTTGGGCGAACAAGACGGTTTCAATTTTCTGTATCTGCCGCCGCGGGGGCGGGAGGTCCCGGTTGGCGCGAGCGCGCTCCTGGTGGCATCGCGTCTATGCAAGGCTCGGCACGCGATGCTCATGGTCGACCCACCGGTCGAGTGGACCTCCACGCCGGCTGCGCTAGCCGGCGTGCGCGAGTGTCCGCATGCCAGCGACCAGTCACTGATGTACTACCCCTGGGTGCAGGCCTACGATCGGTTGCGCGGCCGGTTCGAACACTTTCCGCCCGGTGCCGCCGCGTTGGGAGTGCTGGCGCGCATCGCGAGTACCCGCGAGCCGTGGATACCGGGTGCGGATGACGAGGCGCCTTTGCGGCCAGGATATCGTCCCGCCTGCGTCGTCGAGGAGGAGCAGCGGCAGCGCCTCGCCGCTGCCGGTCTCAATATCCTGCAGTCCGTGCGCAGTGCGCGAACACTGGCCGTGCGCACGTTGGCCGGGGCGCGTGCGACTGTGCCCGAATGGCGTTACCTGCGGCGCCGCCGGCTCGCATTGCAGATGGTGTCGAGCATCGCCCGTGGTACGCGGTGGGTTCTGTTCGAACCATCGACATCCGGTGTCTGGAAACGCCTGGCGCGGCAGATTGGCGCCTTCCTGACAGCCTATGAAGCAGAAGGTGCTTTTGGCGAGAGTCAGCCAGGGTCAGCCTGGTTCGTCGTCTGTGATGAGCGCGTCAACCCGCCGCGCCAGACGCCCGTGACCAGTGTGCTGTTCGGCTACAGCGCCGGACGGGACGGAACCTGGATCTGCTGGTTGCTGACGCATGAACCGAGTGGTCCGCGCGTACAGCAGACCAGCCTGAACCAGTTGCAGAGCGCGGGAGGGCGGCCGCCCATGGATCCGGACTTCGACGTCGCCACGCTGATGCAGGAGCATTTCCGGGACTAGGCCGGCGGGGTACCCCAGCCACCGCCTCCGGGGGTCTCGACTTCCACCGCATCGCCCGCGAATACGCGGCCGCAGTCGGCAGAACCGAGCACCTCCGCTTGCCCGCCAGCGCGCAGCAGCGTTGTGCGCCCGCACGCACCGTCGCCGCCACCGGCGAGCCCTCTCGGGGCGAGGCGTCGATGATTGGAGAGGATGGCGACGTTCAACTCACGCAAGAAGCGGATGCGCCGCACGAGACCATCACCGCCGCGATACTGGCCTGCGCCGCCAGAGTCTTGTCGGTAGCAGAACCTTTCAAGGCGTACTGGCAGGCGGCTTTCCAGTACTTCGGGGTCTGTCAGGCGCGAATTCGTCATGTGCGTCTGCACGCCGCTTGCGCCCCCAAATCCGGGTCCAGCGCCGGCTCCGCCGGCAATCGTCTCGTAGTACTGCACGGTGTCGTCGCCGAAGGTCAGGTTGTTCATGGTTCCCTGAGAATCCGCCAGTACGCCGAACGCCCCGAACAAAAGGTCGACGATGCATTGCGAGGTTTCCACGTTGCCGGCGACCACGGCGGCTGGTGGCAGGGGATCGAGCAGTGAGCCCGCCGGAATGTGCAGGTCAAGCGGTGCCAGACAGCCCTCGTTGAGCGGAATTTCCTCCTCCACCAGCGTGCGCAGCACGTAGAGAACCGCGGCAGTGCAGACGGCGCGGGGTGCATTGAAGTTGCTGGGCGACTGCGCTGCGGTCCCAGCGAAGTCGACGCGCACATTGCCGTGTTCTGCCTGAATCTCCACCTCGACAGCGATCACCTCGCCGCTGTCGAGATGGACTGCGGCCCGCACCGGACCTTTTCCTGCGATCGGCAGCGACCGAAGTGCTGCACGCACCCGCTTTTCGGCGTGCTCCTGGACGTGGTGCAGAT
>CAXBRZ010000124.1:0-7379 GCA_963978075.1 uncultured bacterium
CCTCGACGGCAATGTTGATCAGGAAATGGTTCGGCGCCTGTGCCGGGACGGTCTGCTGCCACTGGTCGATCAGATCACCCCGGACGACACCCAGCAGCAGCAGAAATGTGAGCGCAAGGCCAAATGCAGTCAGTTGCGCAACGCTCTGCAGCGGGCGGCGGACCAGACTGCCTAGACCATAGCGCAGCGCATTGCCGGCATCGGACCGGATCAGTCGCAGCAGCCTTAAGGTACCGAATCCGACCGCGCCGTAGATCAGCACGAGGGCCGCAAGCGCCGCGGCGGCTCCCACGACGAGACGCGTATCCCGCACGGTCATGAAAAGCACGGCAAGAAGGCCT
Organism: uncultured bacterium; assembly: GCA_963978075.1. GTDB lineage: Bacteria > Pseudomonadota > Gammaproteobacteria > Steroidobacterales > Steroidobacteraceae > CAIKZZ01. The sequence goes on from CAXBRZ010000124.1 coordinate 342, forward strand.
GCGACCGCAGCAGCACCCGGGACGATGACCGGCAAGGATCTTGGTTGAACGTCCTCACGAAGAATTCTGGCAGGGCTGATGCGCGCCAGCTCGAGCAAGGGAGGCAGCGCAAAACCCGCGGTCACGATGACTGCAGTCAAAAAACCCAGCAAGACGGGCTGCAGGCCGGGCTGGGGCAGAACCGCCATGGGCGTGAATGCCGCCAACAGTCGTGCCAGTCCGATCTGCGCACAATAGCCCGACAGTATTCCGGCGACACCGCCGCACGCAGCGGTCCAGAGCAGCTCACCGGCATGACGCCTGAATACCGCCCAGCGGGTCGCACCCAGACACTTGAGCAGTGCCACCTCGTCTCGCCGCTGACCCACGTACCGCCGTGACGTCATTGCCAAGGCGGCGGCGCACAGCAGCAGGGTCGTAACGGCCGCGAGGTGCAGAAAGCGTCCGGCGCGCTGTGCCGCCGCCCCCAGTTGGGCGCTCGACTGCGCGACCGTGACCAGTTTTTCGGCGGGAGATTTGGCCTTTTCAAGCCAGGCCGCATATCGGTCGACCCGTTCCGGGGAGCCGGCCACGAGAAGTGCGTAAGTGGCACGGCTGGCGGGGCCAAGCAGGCCGCTGTGACCAAGATCCGCAACACGCATGAGGACCGCAGGAGCGACTTCGGCCATCGAACCGCCCCGATCGGGCCGGTCCGCCAGAATCGCCGTCACGCGCAAGCGGCTGGCTCCCACCCTGATCTCGCCACCCACCCCGATACCCAGCCGTGCGGCAAGTCGTGGATCGAGATAGACACACCCCGGCTCGGGCAGCGCCAGCGAAACGTGCGTCGCGCCATACGCCGTCGCGGAGAGCTGCAACTGTCCGCGCAGGGGATACCCCGCGCCAGCGGCAACCACGGTCGCCAACTGCGCCCCGTCCGCGCCATGCACGACCGTGGACAGAGTGGTCAGCCTTGCGCTGCGCAGGCCGGCGTGGGTTGCCTTGTGCTCCGCCAAGGACAATGACTCTGGATCTCGACCGGATTCGAGGCGCAAATCCGCGGCGAGTGCCGTCGCGGATTCAATACGGATCGCCTGTTCCAGACGGTCGATGAACAAGCCGACCGTCGTGGCTGCCGCGACCGACAGGGTAATTCCCAGCAGAAGCAGCGCGAGGCTCTCGCGACGCCACATCCGGCCCAGCGACAGCATCATGACCCTCACGGAGACGATGACTCCGACTTCGCCACCACGAGTTTTCCGCCGCAAAGGTGCAACATCCTGTCGCATCGGCTTGCCAGCTGCGACTCATGCGTGACCAATATCAGTGTCGTTCCATGATGGTGGTTCAGGTCGAACAGGAGGTCTGCGATCCTCTGACCATTCATGGCATCCAGATTGCCGGTCGGCTCATCCGCGAAAAGCAATCGGGGCCGGGCAACGAAGGCTCGTGCCAAGGCGCATCGCTGCTGCTCGCCACCGGAAAGGCTGCGCGCGGGATACCGCGCCCGGTGCGCCAGACCCACCTCTGCAAGCGCGGCAGCGGCACGCTCGTCGGGATGCTCGGCATTCACGAGTTCGAGCGGCAACCGCACGTTCTCCAGGGCGGTCATTGACGGCACCAGATGGAAGGACTGGAAGACAAATCCGACTTGACCTGCCCGGGTACGCGCGCGGGCGTCCTCGTCCAACGTTGAAAACGGCGCGCCATTCAGGCGGACCTCGCCCCGGGTCGGCACATCCAGTCCTGCGAGCAGTGCCAGCAGAGTGGATTTGCCTGATCCAGAAGGTCCGGCGATTGCGACGGACTGGCCAGCCTCCACCTGGAAACTGATGTCATCAATGATGGTCAGCACGCCGTCCGGGCTGCTAACCTCTTTCGATGTACCGAGCGACTCGAGTATCGGCAATTTGAAACTCCTGCTTCGCTGCCTGGCGACCCTGAGCGTGTGCCTCTACACGTGGGTCTCTTTGGGCGCCGGCCTGCACACGTCCGGCCCGGTGGTCGTGCTTGGCGACTCCCTGAGTGCCGCATACGGTCTCGATCCGCAGCAGGGCTGGGTGGCTCTGCTGCGTCGGCGTCTGGCCGACGCAGGGTACGGTCAGCCTGTCGTGAATGCCAGCGTCAGCGGCGAAACCACGTCCGGCGGCCGCGCTCGCATCGCCCGGGTACTCGGCACCCATGCGCCGTCGGTCGTCATCGTGGAACTTGGCGCAAACGACGCACTCCGCGGCCTTCCCGTGGCCCAGATCGAAGACAACCTTGTGGCCATGGTCGGCGCAATCAGGTCGGCACATGCCGCAGCACTTCTCGTGGCGGTACCCGTTCCCGGCAATTACGGAAAGGAATATGCCGACGCCGTCGACGGGGCGTACCGCAATGCCGCGTCCCGGACCCGTGTACGGCTCGTACCCTCGCTACTGGCAGGCATCGCGACCGTAGCCGGAAACTTCCAGGCGGACCGTCTGCATCCGGTCGCCGAAGTGCAGCCACAGATGCTGGAAAACGTCTGGCCGGCGTTGCGGCCTATGCTGACATCCCCTCTGCGCAGATAGGCAGGAGCACCGCGTGGCACAGTCCCAATTTTCACTGCTCGGCCAACGACGTTTTGCGCCATTCTTCTGCACGCAGGCTTTGGGTGCATTCAACGACAATTTCTACAAGAACATCCTCGTCATCCTAGTGACCTATGACACTGTACGGTATTCCGGTGTCGACCCAATCCAGCTGGCGCAGCTCGCGGGCGGCTTGTTCATTCTGCCTTTTGTTCTTTTTTCAGGTCTTGCCGGACAACTCGCCGACCGATACGACCGGATTCTCGTCATGCGGGGCGTCAAGATTTTCGAAGTCGCCATCATGGGCATCGCTGCGCTCGGATTCATCGAGTACGACATTCGCTGGCTGTTGGCAGCCCTGTTCATGATGGGGATGCATTCGACCTTCTTTGCGCCTGCGAAATATGGCTTGCTGCCCACGGTGCTCAGTTCACGCGAGCTGGTCGGTGGCAATGCGTTGCTGGAGATGGGCACGTTCGCGGCGATCTTGCTGGGCCAGAGTCTCGCGGGGCCGATTGCCGCCAGCGGATCCCATGCCGTCATCGTGCCTGCACTGCTCTGTGTGGCCATCCTTGGTGTCATCGCGAGTTTCAGGATCCCTCGCCTTGAGCCAGCAGCGCCTGACCTTAAGATTGATTGGAATCTCTGGCGCTCGAGCTTACAGAACCTTAGGTCCGCACAGGAGGACCGGACAGTATTCCTCGCGATCCTCGGGATTTCCTGGTTCTGGTTCTACGGCATTCTGGTGCTTGCCCAGATGCCGGTCTACGCGAGCCGGATTCTGCAAGGCCCTGAGATCACCGTCACCGTACTCATGTTCGGCTTCACGCTCGGTATTGGCGTCGGCTCTCTCATGTGCGAGCGACTCTCCGCCGGCCGGCTCGAAATCGGTCTTGTTCCGTTTGGCTCACTGCTGATGACCGTCTTCGGCATCGACCTCTATTTTTCGACTCCACACGTCTGGTCCGCCGAGGTGCTCCCGCTCGGCAAGGTGCTTGCCGCGCCTACAACGTGGCACATTCTCGCCGATCTGGTCTTCATCGGTCTCGCCGGTGGCCTTTATATCGTTCCGCTTTACGCACTGGTGCAGAAGCGAACTCCTTTGGCGGTGATGTCTCGCGTGGTGGCGGCCACAAGCATCTGGAACGCACTTTTCATGGTGGCGGCCTCATTGATGGGCGCGGCACTGCTCAAGACGGGAATGTCGGTCGAGGGACTGCTGCTGACGTGCGCCGTGTTGAATTTCGTGGTCACCGCGTTCATTTATGTTCAGGTGCCTGAGTTTCTGTTGCGCTTTCTCGCCTGGATACTCGCACGGCTGGTCTACCGCGTCCGGTCCGTGAATTCCGATTTCGTGCCGAAAAAAGGACCTGCGCTCGTCGTCTGCAATCACGTCAGCTATGTGGATGCGATCATCTTGTCGGCGTGCATCCCGCGGCCGATGCGCTTCGTGATGGAATCTGCGATTTTCCAGCTGCCGGTTTTCAATTGGATATTCCAGGGCATGAAGGCCATCCCGGTGGCCTCTGCGGCGGAAGACCGTGCGGTCCGGGAGGCGGCGTTCGCCGCGGTGGCCGACGCACTCCGCCAAGGACATGTGGTCTGCATTTTCCCCGAGGGGAAGCTTACGCGGGACGGAGAAATGTCCGACTTCAGGCCCGGACTGCTGCGCATCCTGGCGGAAAATCCCGTGCCGGTCGTGCCCATCGCCCTTGGTGGTCTGTGGGGTTCCATGTTCTCCCACGGAGCCCGAGGTTTTTCGAGGTATCTGCCCGTGCGCCTCAATTCACACGTAGAGGTCAATGTCGGGGAACCGATCGCGCCTGACGCAGTCACATTGGAAAGTCTGTACGCTAGGGTTGTGGTCTTGCGCGGAGCGGAACGCTAGTCGCGGCGCATGCGGCTGTGGCCGCCGGTCAGCCGGTGGCGGTGATCAGCGTGGTTTCAAGGGGGTCGTCGTGGAAAAAATTTGGCTCGATTCCTATCCGCAAGGGGTTCCTGCGGAGATTGATCCCGAACATTTCCGCTCCTTGGCGAGCATGTTTGAAGATGCGGCACAACGCTTTCCGGACAGGGTTGCCTACACGAATTTCGGCACCACGCTGACGTTCCGGCAGCTCGACCTCATGAGTCGTCATTTTGCAGCCTGGCTGCAAGGCGAGGCACGGCTCTCTAAGGGTGACCGGATCGCGCTCATGATGCCGAACATCCTGCAGTATCCGATCGCCATGTTCGGCGCGCTGCGCGCGGGCCTGGTGGTGGTGAATACCAACCCGTTGTACACCGCGCGGGAACTCGAGCACCAGCTGAAGGATTCAGGCGCAAAAGCAATCGTGATTTTCGAGCAGGCGGCGCATGTTCTCGAGCATTGTCTGCGGCATACCGAGGTCCGGCACGTTCTGGTGACAGGCATTGGGGACCTTGTCGCGTTTCCGCGCGGCAATCTCATCAATTTCGTGATCCGACATGTGCGGCGCCAGGTACCTGCGTATGCACTGTCCGGTTCACTGCGTTTCACCGATGCCCTCGAGCAGGGAAAATGGGTTGATTTCGCGCCGGTCGACATTGCACCTTCCGATCTCGCTTTTTTGCAGTACACGGGGGGCACGACCGGAGTCTCCAAGGGTGCGATGCTGACCCACCGGAACATGGTTGCGAACACGATGCAGACGCATGTCTGGTTGATGGACTTCCTGCGCGATCAGGAAGGTCAGCAAGTGATCGTTGGCGCCCTTCCCATGTATCACATCTTTGCGTTGACGGCGATCGCGATGGTCTGGCTGCACGAGGGCGGCAAGGTCGTTCTCATCACCAACCCGCGTGACATGGCCGGATTCGTGGCCGAGCTGAAGCGTCACAAGGTCACGATTTTCTATGGCGTGAACACGATGTTCAACGGACTCCTGCACACACCAGGGTTCGACAGCGTCGATTTCTCAGGCCTAGTGTCCACCGTCGCAGGCGGCATGGCATTGCAGGGCGCGGTGGCTGACCGCTGGAAGGCCGTGACAGGCTGCGTTCTGTCCCAAGGCTGGGGTCTCACCGAGACGTCGCCGGTTGCGACAACCAATCCCCGCGGAGTGGATTTCAATAATTCCATCGGCCTGCCAATGCCATCCACGGAGATTTCGATCCGAGACGATATCGGCGCGGAACTGGGCGTCGGCGAGCTCGGCGAGATCTGCGTCCGTGGTCCTCAAGTGATGGCCGGCTACTGGCGGCGTCCCGACGAGACCGCCGCGGTCATGCTGGTGGAGGGTTGGCTCAGGACGGGCGACATCGGACGAATTGATGCCAAGGGCTTCGTCTATATCGAAGACCGCAAGAAGGACATGATCCTGGTGTCCGGATTCAACGTGTATCCCAATGAGGTCGAAGGTGTTATCGCACGCCACCCCGCGGTGCTTGAGGTAGCGGCGGTGGCCCAGCCTGACGAGCGTTCGGGTGAAAGCGTTGCGGTGTTCGTGGTTCGCAAGCAACCCGCGCTGACGGAAACGGAAGTCATTGAGTTCGCCCGGCAGGAACTGACCAATTACAAGGTTCCGAAGCACGTGTATTTTCGCGATGAGTTACCGAAGACAAACGTCGGGAAAATTCTGAGGCGCGCGTTGCGTGATTCGTTGCCGACTTCACTGTGACGCGGGCACTCATCCTGACCAAGCCTCAGTCCCCTGAACAGGGGGCCGCCGCGTCAGCGACTGCATTGCCACCATCCGTTCCGCGACCGAGCCCGTGCGCAGCATTGGCACGGATCAGGTCCGATTTCGGCCTACTCCTGAATTTCCGCGCGCCATTCAGTGCGCTTGATTGGAGCCCTGTGCGATAACTGCCCCATATCGGGCCAACGTGTGTCCGGAGTGCCGGAGGCAAATTCAACAACTCTTCGCCGATCTCGACATTTAGCCCGCGCCAAGCGGCAGATAGAGCTGGCGGGTGTCTGCATCACAAAGGCGAAAGCCGTATTTTCGATAGAACGCCTCGGCAGCGGCATCCTTGGCCTCGACGACGACAGCGAAAACGCCGAGGGTGCCCCTGGCCTGCAGGATTCGCTTGATGGCGTTCTGCAGGAGCAACTCACCAATTCCTTGGCGGCGGGCAGAGACTGATCCTGCTAAGCGTCCAATGCGCACCGCCGGGATAGGGTAAGCCGGCAATCCTTTGCGATCGGATTCCGTCAGTGTGTCGAACGACAATGTCGCCGCGCTCAACGTGTAGTAGCCGAGAATCCGATCCGGTTGATCAGGATCGACCAACACGAACGTGGTCGCGATGCCCTTGGCGCGATGCTGCGCTGCGAGGTTCCTAAGATACCGGTTGAGTACTTCCACCCCACAATCGAAACCGACGCGGTCATGGCGACGGGTGTCGAGTTCTTCGACCGAGAGGACCACCTCAGACGCCCAGTGCGTCGCCCTTCTTCAACGCGCGTCGTAGGAGGAGGTTCGGCGCAAAGGGCTTCGAGAGTGCGGCCAGGAAGCGCCGCGATTCGTCCGGCGAGAGCGCC
>CAXBRZ010000125.1:0-7313 GCA_963978075.1 uncultured bacterium
ACCTCCGAGAGGTCTGCGGCTCCGGTAGAGGACAGCGGCGTATTTAGGGCCGTCGCACCTTCACCACCAGGCAATCGCCCTGTGGTCACCGCAGAGCCGCCTCCTGCCATTTCAGCGGAAGTGGATCCCGATCTGATTGCGCTTTTCATCGAGGAGGCGCGCGAAGAACTGCCCAAGATTCAGGAAAGCCTTCAGGCTTGGGACCGCAATCCGCTCGATGACGAATCGTTGACCCGTCTGCGTCGATCGTTTCATACCCTCAAAGGCAGTGGCAGGATGGTCGGCGCTCGCCTCATGGGTGACTATGCCTGGACCATCGAAAATCTATTGAACCGGATTATCAGTGGAACCCGAAATCGCACTGGGTCGCTACTGGCGGCGCTGCGTGACGCTACTGCAGGGTTGCCCGCGCTGATTGACCAGCTGGAAACAAAGCAGCCTCCCAAATTCGATGTCGCTTCCCTGATGGCACGGTTGCAGGCCTTCTCCGAAGGGCGGGAGACCGAACCTGTCGAGGACGGCTTCGAGGACGAACAATTAGAAGAAACACCCGCCTCGCCGCCGCCAGCGGACAGTCAGGCGTCGTCGTGGCTGATAGCAACTTCCGTGCTGTTGTCAACAACGCCCGACGACAAGACGGACAACGCGGACCACGGAACGCAGCCTTTGGAGGTTCCCAACCGTTTCGTTCGGCCCGATGATGCTGAGACGTCGCGGAACACACCAAGCGCCGAGCCGGTACCGGCTCCTCCACCAATATCCAGTGAAGTATCTGCAGAGGGGTCGGATTCCGACAACACTCTGCTTGAGATCTATCGCGCTGAAGTCAACAACCATATTGCCGCTATCGAAAACTGGGTGACGTCGCGACAGGGCCGTGTCGGGCCACACCCTGTTTCTGAAGCCCTTTATCGTGCCTGCCATACCCTTGCGGGCGCGTCCAGAATGGCCAGCATCCCAGTCGCGAAAGAACTGGCAGAGGCCCTGCATGACGCCGTGCGGCGCTACTTCGATCACGAGGCGGGACTCCCGGATTCGGCGATCCCGGTACTGGCCGATAGCGCAACGGTCTTCCACTCTGTCACTCGAGCGGATGGAAATGCCGCCGCATTGATGGGCTCACTTAAGGTCGAGCAGCGAATCGCCGAAATCCTGGAGCAACCGTTTCCGGCATCATCAGAGCAGGCCGCTGCGCCCAATCTACCCGAAAATAGTTCGTCAAAATTTGACGCAGCGACGACTGGAAGTTTTGCAACGATCGACTTTGATCCTGAGATCGCCGCAATTTTCAGCGAAGAGGCAACCGAACTGCTGGAATCGGCGGCCAGGGCTGTCGAAAAAATTCGATCCAATCCGCAACGGACGGCGGAGACGTCGGCTCTGAAACGTTACTTGCATACCTTGAAGGGCGGCGCACGCATGGCGGGGGTCTCTGCCATGGGGGCTCTCGCGCACGAATACGAGGGCCTGCTCACACGATACGATGCCGGCAGCGTACAGGACATCACCGAATTCGTCCATGTGCTCGAACTTGGCCTCGATGTGTTCGAACAGATGCGTCGCAGTGTGCAGGCAGGGAGCCCTCCTGCGGCAGACGGGGTGCTGATCGAACGGATTCGGAGCTTGGCGCTGGCGCCGGAGCGGCCCCCGACTCTGCGTACCCTGGCCGACGAGCAGCCAGAGCCTCAGCCGTTTCCGCAGCATCTTGACGTCATTTCTCAACCGCCACCGGTCGTGACTCAGGTTGCACAAGGCAGTATTGCCAACCCCGCTGTGGTGTCATTCGACAAGGCCGCGGACGCCGCGCCAATCGATGACCTTCGGTCAACATCCGAAGGGGAGGCTTCTCAGGAAAAAATTCAGCCCGTGGCGAGCCAGACTCTGCCACCCGATGTCAGAGATTCCGGTGAGCTTGAGGCGGCTTCGGTCGCTGCAGCGGGCGGGGTACGTGACGAAAGACACGAACTCGCAAGAGTTGACGCGAGTCTGCTGGACTCGTTATTGAATGGCGCTGGCGAAGTCAGCATCCAGCGGGCCCGCATTGAACAGCAGTTGTCCGGCGTCGACGCCAATCTTGCTGAGCTTGCTCGGGTTGTCAGCCGTCTGCGAGAGCAGTTAAGAAAACTGGAAATCGAAACAGAGACCCAGATTCTGCACCGCTACGAGGACGACCGGAAAAAAGACGAGTTTGATCCACTCGAGCTGGATAGGTATTCGGCACTCCAGCAATACTCCCGAGCATTGGCGGAGTCGGCAAATGACGTTGCTAGTATCCAGGGAATTCTTGAGAGCCAGATCCGTGATTCTCAAAATCTTCTGACCCAGCAGGCGCGTGTCGTTACGGATCTGCAGAATGGCCTGATGCGAACCCGAATGGTTCCGTTTCAACGGCACATTCCACGTTTGAACCGCATCATTCGGCAGGCTGCGTCGGAGGAGGGCAAGAGCGCCCAGCTTTCTGTCCATGGCGCTGCCGGAGAACTGGATCGTCAGGTTCTCGAGCGGATGATCCCTCCCTTCGAGCACATGCTGCGAAATGCCGTAGTGCACGGCATCGAGAGCCCGGAGGAGAGACAACGAATTGGCAAGTCGACGGAAGGCAGAATAGACGTTTCCTTTCGGCGCGAGGGTTCGGAAGTTGTCATCGTCCTGCAGGATGACGGTGCTGGCCTTGATCTGAAGAAAATACGCGACAAAGCGCTTGCGATCGGCTTGATCAGCCCACGGCAGACGCTGTCTGACGCTGATGCGATGCAATTGATACTCGAACCGGGATTCAGCACCGCGGAGGTTGTCACGCAGTCCGCCGGGCGTGGTGTGGGTATGGATGTAGTGACCACCGAGGTCAAGCGACTCGGTGGTTCTCTGCGTATTGATTCGACGGCTGGGCAGGGGACTCGATTCACAATCCGTCTGCCCTTTACCTTGGCGGTGTCCCAGGCGCTGCTGTTGCGTACCGGTACAGAACTTTATGCGCTCCCCCTTCCCACAGTGGAGAGTGTGGTGCGTCTCCCGAAATCGGTTGTACTCCAGCACCTGTCGGAGGAATCACCGACGTGGTCGTATGGAGGGCAGACATATCGCTTTCAGCACTTGGGCCTTTTCGTAGGCGGGAGGCCGTCGGAATTGCCGGTGCAGGATATCCCTGTGCCCGTGGTTCTCATTGGCGCAGGCGAAAATTCCACTGCGGTTGTTGCTGACGAGTTGGTAGGAAGTCGGGAAGTTGTCATCAAGAATGTCGGACCCGTTGTGTCATCGGTCCGGGGAATCTCCGGGGCCACGATTCTGGGCGATGGCCGAATTGTGCTGATAATTGACCTCGTGGCGCTCGTGAGGGGAGATTGGCGGTCTCGTGTTTTCAGTGCGCCAGCCGATGATGTTGCGGACCGGCGTACATTTGCACTCGTCGTTGATGATTCGATTACCGTCCGGCGGGTTACCCAGAGGTTGCTCGAGCGCAACGGCATGCGGGTTGTGACGGCGCGGGATGGCGTCGATGCCCTAACCATCCTCCAGGACGAGGTGCCCGACGTCATCCTGTTGGATATTGAAATGCCGAAAATGGATGGATACGAGGTTGCGGCCAGGATACGTGCCGACGAGCGTCTTAAGAATATCCCTATCGTCATGATCACCTCTCGGGTCGGGGAAAAGCACCGAGCCCGCGCCATCGAGATTGGCGTGGATGATTATCTCGGCAAGCCCTACCAGGAGAGCCAGTTGCTGGATGCGATCGAGCCTCTGGTTCGGCGTGGTCGGGTGAGCCGATGAGCCAAGCCGGTGAGGAAGAGTTCTATGGCCTGCTCGTTCCTCTGGCCGATGATCGGTTGTTGCTGCCGCGCAGTTGTACCGCGGAGGTGGTCGCATGGACGAACCCGGCGCCGATGCCTGGAGCGCCCGCGTGGTATCTGGGCACTTGTCCGTGGAATGGACGCGACATCCCGGTGATCAGCTTCGAGGCCTTGCTTGGCCGTCCTGTCCCGCAGGCGACTGGGCGTACCCGGGTTGTCGTCCTGTATGGCATGGGCGACCGGATTGCCGCGGGCCACTTTGGAATCATGACGCAAGGGTTTCCTCAACTCGTGCGCTTGAACCGGGATATTTTGAAACCGGACCCCACGCGCGAATTTCAGGACCGCAGTCCCGTTCTTTGTGCGGTTCGGATGCTCAACGAGAACCCTCTCGTTCCGGACTTTGAATTTCTTGAAGACGTGATTTCCAGCGAAACTTCCGCCAGGAACTGAAATCCTCAGTTCATCCAGGGCTGCTGTTCCAAGTCCGCAGCCTCTGCGTCACGTTTTTGCGCACGCAAGGCATCGGCAAGCAGATGCCCTGCAGTCAGTCGTACGTTGACATCTGCCGAGCCGAGAATCAGCGCCTTCTTCGCACAATTTTCGGACTGTTTGGGGTCCGATTCCGTCAGTCTCAGTCTCGCGACCTCGATCCATAGGAGTGGATTCTGCGGTTCGATCCGCAGCGCCCTATCAAGCGTGCCAGATGCGCCGGGTAATTCACCGCGAGCAATCTGGGCCTTCGCCTGATTCACCAGCGCTTGGGCGGCCGGTCCGAGCCTGAACTCCCTGCTGGGGGGCTCTGGCGCTTCCTTGACCGCAGGTTTTGGCGCTTCCGGTGCCACGACCGCTGGTGCGGGTGGTGGCGGTGGCGGTTCCTTGATGACCACTGCCGGAGGTGACTCCTTGGGTGCGGGTGGCATCACATAGGGCTTGGGCAGAGTGCAGGCGCCAAGCGCGAGCAGCAGCAGGCTGACGAGAATCCGACCAAAGCCGCTTTTCAGTGCAGAGTCTTCTGAAGCCATGATTTGACCTTGTCGACCACGGATTCCGAGGGTGGCGGTGCGCAACCCTGTCGTCCGGGCAAATTTGTGCCGTGGGGAAGTCCCACGAGTACCGCATCGGCGCTGCAGCGAGGCTCAGTCGCCAACCCGGTCGAGAATTCAATCCAGCGATCCTCGACCTCCGTCGGTGTATCCGGTTGCCACGTCTTGAGATGAAGCTCCGACATCGCGTCCAGCCAGACAGGAAGGGCACCGGTCGCTCCCGTCAGGCCCGTCGGCCGATTGTCGTCGTAGCCGACCCATGACACGGCAACATGCGATCCGGTAAATCCGGCAAACCAGCTATCCCGCAAGTCAGACGATGTGCCTGTCTTGGCAGGGAGCGTGATTTTCAGACGCGCACCCACGGCTCGCCCGGTCCCTCTTTCGGTCACCTGAGTCATCATTCGTGCGACTTCGTATACTGCGGCTGGCGATGCAGCGGGGGCCACTTCAAGCTTGAAGCTCTTCAGCGGGCGACCGTCTTCATCGAGTACGGCTTGCACGGAACGCAGTCGCGCACGGAACCCACCATTCGCAAGGGCGGTGTAGACCTGGATGACTTCAAGCGGGGTCATCTCGACGGTGCCGAGCAACATGGAAGGATTGAGGGCGGGTCGCTGCTCTGCTCCCAACTTTTCAAGTGTATCGGCGACTGCGCCAAGACCTAAATCCAGCCCAAGCCGGACAGTCGCAAGATTCATCGATTCCGACAGCGCCCGGACCATGGGTACTGCGCCAAATATTTCATGGGTGTAGTTCTGTGGAGCCCAGACCTGTCCGTCTGAAAGTTTCAGTTCGATGGGAGCATCCTGGAGGATACTCGCCGCGGTATAGCGACCACTCTCGATAGCCGTAAGGTAGACCGCAGGCTTGACCAGGGACCCAATGGAGCGTCGGGCATCCAGTGCGCGGTTGAATCCGAGCGCCCGGGTATCCCGCCCGCCCACGACCGCGAGAACCTGACCACTGGTAGGCTCGGCGATGATCATAGCAGCCTCAAGCGGTGCGCCTTTTGAGCGGTTCCGAGCGATGGTATCGAGGCGCTTCAACTGATTGGTTACCGCGCGCTCCGCAGCGGCCTGTGCGTGAGGATCAAGTGTCGTGTAGATCGACAGACCTGCGGCGGCAAGATCGGCTTCCGCATAATCGCGCTTGAGGTGTCGTCTGACGAGGTCGAGAAAAGCCGGCACATATCCGGCGCCTGCGGAACGCAATCCGAGAGGCTCGGTTTGGGCACGCTCGGCCGCGACGGCATCGATGACGTTGGCTTCGGCGAGTTCCTTGAGAACGAGATTGCGGCGCGTGCGTGCCCTGTCAGGATGCTTCAGGGGATCATAGTAAGAGGGGCCTTTCACGATTCCGACGAGCAAGGCGATTTCCGCAGGGTCGAGCTCCTCAATGGGCTTGCCAAAATAATATTCACTACCAAGACCAAAGCCGTGGACGGCGCGCTCACCGTCCTGTCCGAGATAGACCTCGTTCAAATAGGCAATGAGAATCTCTTCCTTGGAATAGTGCACTTCGAGCCGCATCGCCATGATGGCTTCTTTGAGTTTTCGGCCGACCGTCTGTTCATCGCTCAGAAAGTAATTTTTCACCAACTGCTGGGTCAGTGTGCTGCCACCCTGGACAACGCGCCCCGCCCGCAGGTCTGCCCACAATGCCCTCAGAATGCTTCGTAAATCGACTCCGTGGTGTTCGTCGAAGCGGCGATCCTCGATGGCTTTCAGAGAGTCCACCAGAATTTTCGGCACATCGGTCGGTGTGAGGACGATCCGGTCTTCGCCGTGGACCGGGAAAACGCTGCCGATCAACAACGGGTCAAGGCGAAACAGAGGCAAGTCCGAGCCATCCGCGGCCTCGATCCCGTTGATTCCTTCCGCTCCGGCGTGGATGCGGATACGGACCGGAGGCCGGACCTCGTCTGCGAACCGGACGCGACGGGTGTTGATGTCAAAGTCACCTCCGCGGCGCCGGAAGACGCCGGCACCGCTCGAGGGGTCTCCCACGCGATAGTGCAGCCGCTTCAGTTCAGCCTCGAGGTCGTCTGCGGTTACCGCCGCTCCAGCGTACAAGTCGGTAGGTGCGGCGTAGACCTTCGCCGGAACGGACCATAGCCGGCCCTTGAATTCCCGCTGGACGACACCGTCGAGGTAAAAGATCCACAACAGCAGTCCAAGCAGTATCACCACGATGGTGGCACTGATCGCGTAGACGACCTTTCGCGTGGGTCGCAGGCGTTTGCTCCAAGGCTTCATCCAAGGTCACCGTGCGAGGCCTGCAGTACGGCGATGGCCGCAGCGGCCGCAGTTTCTGTGCGCAATACCCTCGGCCCGAGGCGAAGGCTCCGGTAACCGGCGCGCCGCGCGAGGTCGAGTTCGTTGTCCGTAAGTCCACCTTCCGGGCCGATCAGAAGTTCCACCTCCCTGAGGCCTGACGGGAGCGTGGCGGGCCCGGTCGAGCACGCCGGATCAAG
>CAXBRZ010000126.1:0-7307 GCA_963978075.1 uncultured bacterium
GAGTCAGTGGACGTTGCTGATCGGGGGCGCCAACGCGCCGGTGAGCGGCTTCCAGGTGGCGTAGTACTGGTCAAGCCCGATGGTCCGACGCGCCATGCCGGTGCCGGACGCACCGATCGTCTGGTTGGGCGAGCGCGGATCATCCGCACCCGTCGCGAGGCGCAGGTCCACCGACAGCGTGTCGCTGATCTTCGCACCAAAGCCGAAGCGCGCGCGGATACGGTCACGGACCTGGTCGGTCTTGACGTCACGCTGGATCGACTCGTTGCGGTAACGGAAGTCACCCGAGATCTTGATTTTCCCCGCCCAGTCCGCGGAGGCCACCTTGGCAGCCGTCTTGGCGAGGGCGTCGCTCTGGTCCTCGCGCGCCTTCTCGACCGTCGCGATGGCCTTTTCGACCTTGTCACCCTGGGCCTTCAGGGCGGAGTTCTGCTCCTGCAGTTGCGCGTTGGCCTGCTTGAGTTCGGTGTTTGACTGCTGCAACTGCGCGTTCGCCGTTTCCAGCTTGTTCAGCCGTTCGACCAGCGCCTGCACCTGATCCCGCACCGCCTGAATCTCGGTAGCCTGTGCCGCGAGAGCCTGCTTGTCCTTGGTGCCGAGCGCCGCGTGCGCACTGACGGGCACAGCAAGTCCAAGCGCCAGCGCCACAGCTCCCCGCACCATCAACCGATTCGCATTCTTCATAAGCACTAGGCCCTCCGGAGCCTGAAAGCGGATTATTTTCCGCACAGTATGTTTGATGCCTGAGGCCGTCCTGCCATACAGAACACCCCGTATGGACGCGCATCTTGGGGAAGAAATGTTGCAGTCTTATGAAACCGCCAACCCCTTCGACTGATCGCTTTTTGACACTCTCGCGACAAAGACCCCTTGGAAGGACCGCCAGAAACGCCTTATACAGCCCTATTTGTCATATAAAGGACACGCTAGCGTCATAGCAGGCGAGCATCTTGCCCCGGTCTGTGAGCCCTCGTAGAGTGCTGCGATTCCTTCCGCGAGTGGCCAGTCATCGGGGGACGCGCTGCATGTCCTATCTGTCACGATTCGCCGCCGCGCTTGCTGCCGCGACCAGCCTTGTCGGCATCAGCGTGGCGGGCACTACGCTGCACCCCTCGCCGAGCGAAACCATCGCCACCGGCAACGAGTGGGTCGCGCTGCCCGAAATCCGCGCCTCGGATGCTGCCCTGCTCAGTTTCAACGTCCTCTCCATGCGGGATCGCGGCCTGCTCGAGGTGCGCGGTGACCCCTCACGGCCGCCGGTCGAACCCCACTTTGCACTGGACGGCAGACCGGTCGCCCTGCGTAATCCCTCATGGCACCTTGAGGCGCAGTGGATCCCCGAGGCCAGCGAGACGATCGACGGCATTGAATACTCGGTGACCTATTGCGCACCTGAGGGTTTCCGGGCGGCGTTTCTCCGTCTGACGGCGACCAACCGGCGATCGACGCCGGCGGAGGTGCTACTGGGCGTGCGGACTTCCTTCGGGGCACTCAACCGGGTGACCTATGTGCCCGTGGCGCTGAAGGGTGAACGCCGCGTCGGTCCTGCGCCCTGGGTCTCCCCCGGCGAGGCCTACAGTTTCGTCACGGATGACACCCGATTCAGCTGGGCGCTGATTCACCCGGGATCGACCGGCGTTATCTCTGTCCCGCCGGCCAGTCCGACGCCGCAGGCGGATGCTACCCAGACGACGCTGCTGATGCCTGGCGCTCGGGCGGAAGCCGTCTTCGTCCTTGCGGTTGGCAATGAAGAGTTCAGCGCGGCACATGCCGGGCGGGCACTGCGCGAGGCGCTGGACCGGCTGGGCAGCGAGACGCTTGTGCGCCGCACCGCCGCGTGGTGCGAGGCGCGCAGCCGGACGACCGGCCGCGAGGATCTTGATGCCCTGCTGAACCGCAACCTTCTCTTCACACGTTTTTATGCCTGGGGCCGGACGCTTGATACGGAGCAGCTTGTGGGGGTCACCTCTCGAAGCCCGCGCTACTACGTCTCCGCCGCCTACTGGGACCGCGATGCCATGCTGTGGAGCTTTCCGGGCCTTCTGGACTCCGACCCGGCATTCGCCCGCGAGGCGCTGGCCTACGCACTGACCATCCAGCGCCGTAATACCGGCACGCACAGCCGGTTCATCAACGGGACCGTCCTTGAGGACGGATTTCAGCTGGACGAGGCCGTGGCTCCCCTCATTGCCCTCGCCCAGTACTTGAAGGCCACCGACGATGTCGGATTCCTGCGCGAGCAGCGGGCTGCCATGACGGATCTTTATGAACGCCTCCAGTCGCGGTTCAACGCCCGTTTCGGTCTGTACGAGTCGATGCAGGACGCGCAGGACGAGTACCAGAAGAAGCCCTTCATCACCTATGACAATGTGTTGGTCTGGCGGGCCCTCAGTGATCTTGACGCCCTGTACAGGCGACTGGGTGACTCCTCCGAGGCCAGCCTCGCAGCGCGCCGCGCGGACCTGCTCCGCGCCTCGATCCTCAAATACACCCTGACCGGACCCGCCGAGGCACGCAGGTTCGCCTCCGCGACCGACGGTGAGGAGGTCGTTGAGACCGACATTCCGCCAGGATCTCTCATGACCCTGCCCCTGCTGGGTTTCGTGACGGAAAAAGATCCCCGCTTTGTCGCGACCTATGACTGGCTACACTCGGCGGCCTACCGGTTGAGTTACGCCGACAAGCCGTACGGCCTCCCTGGGAGTTACCGCTTGCCATTCACTCCAGTATGGACGCTGGGCGCGGAACTCAACCTTGCCAAGGGACGTGAGCACGCCCTCAAGATCCTGCTGGCCAGCTCCTGGGACAACGGGGTGGCCACCGAGGGGGTTGATCCTCAGACGGCTCAGCCGGACCTCGCCGGCCGCGCCTTTGCGACCGCAGCCGGGCATCTGGCGCATTCGATTTGTACGGCTTATTGCCTCCCCGTTCCGAGACGCCATCCCTGAAGGGGCATTTATGTTCCTGCCGCAGGCCACCGGATGCGGCGCCCCCCAAGGCATCGCGTGCGGCTGCGCAGACCCTTCGCTTTGGCGCCGTGCGTCGGCATACTCGGGTTCTCTGTGATTGTGTAACCGGTCCCATGAACGACGCGCCCTTGCTGATCGAACGCCGCGACGCCATCGCGATAGTCACTCTCAACCGTCCGCATTGCCTGAATGCGTTGAACGAAGAACTTGCCAAGGCTCTGACAAGCACGGCGCGAATTCTGGCGGACGACAAGACGGTGCGCAGCATTGTCCTGACCGGAAAAGGCCGCGCCTTCTGTGCGGGGGCAGATCTGGCGCCCGGAGCGTTGCCGTTGAACGGGCCGACTCGGGGCGCGGCAACCCGCGCCGTGCTGGAGCAATTGTTCAATCCAATCGTAACGGCATGGGTCGACCTTCCGCAGCCCGTGGTCGTAGCGCAGAACGGCATCGCGGCCGGAGGCGGCATTGGACTCGCCCTCACTGGCGACTTCCTTTTGATGACCGAAGCTGCTTGCTGGACCCAGGTCTTTGTGCCGAAACTCGGCCTCATCCCCGACATGGGCGTAACGGCGCTGTTGCCACACGCGATCGGCAGCGCACGGGCACAGTCCCTCGCGATGACCGGCGCCGCCTTTACTGCCCGGCAGGCCGAGGCCGCCGGGGTAGTGCATGAGGTCACAGGGGAAGAAGATCTTCTGCCGCGCGCCATCGCACTGGCGGAGAAGCTGGCTCTTGGCCCGCGATCAGCCCTCGCGCTGACCAAGACCCTATTCAAGATCGATCGTGAGGCGCTCTCAGCCGCCCTTGCACGTGAGGCGCTGCTGCAGGAGTCGCTCGCGAATCTCGCTGAACATCAGGAAGGCATCACCGCCTTCCTTGAAAAACGATTACCACAATTCCCTTGACGTTCAGACCATCTTGCGATCATCGAGCCCGACGCTACGGGCAATGATCTCTTTCATGATCTCCGAAGTCCCTGCGTAGATGCGGGAAATACGCGCATCGGTGTAGTAACGGCTGATCCGGTACTCCTCCATGTAACCGGCCCCGCCGTGCAACTGAAGGCATTCATCCGTCACCCGGCCCTCCAGTTCGCTGCAGAATAGCTTCCCGCGCGCGGAAAGCTCCGCCGTCAGTTTCCCTTGCACGTGTTGCATCACGCAATGGTCCACGAAGGCCTGCGCCACATCGATCTGCGTCCGCATCTCCGCCATTTTGAAGCGCGTGTTCTGGAAGGCACCGATCGGCTTGCCGAATGCACGCCTCTCCTTGACGAAATCAAGCGTCAGGTCCCACGCCGCCTGAGAGGCCGCCGTATATTGCACCATGCTGACTAGACGTTCCTCGGCGAGGAAATGCGCGAGCGCTTTGAATCCTCTCGTAGGATCTCCGAGGACGTTGGCCTTCGGCACCTTGACGTTGTTGAAGAAGAGCTCGGACGTATCCTGGGCATGCATGCCGATTTTCTTCAGGCGCCGGCCACGCTCGAAGCCTTCCATCCCCCGTTCGACAATGAAAAGCCCAAGCCCATGGCTACTGTCAGGAACGGTGCGGGCTGCCACCACAAACACGTCACCGATCTGACCATTGGAGATATACGTCTTTGCTCCGTTCAGAAGCCAATGGTCATCACGCTCCTCGGCGCGAGTCCGCATGCCCGCGAGGTCGCTCCCTGCAGAAGGCTCGGTCATCGCCACCCCGAGAATTTTCTCACCTCTCACCGCTGGAGGTAGAAACCTCTGCTTTTGCTCTTCGGTTCCCAGCCCGCCGATATAAGGCCCGACCAGGCGGGAATGCAAGGTGAGGAACAGACTGGGCTCACCGTGGCGCATGTTCTCTTCCATGAGAATCTGCTCGTACCTGAAATCCGCGATTCCCGCGCCTCCATAGGCTTCGTCCGCCCACATCAGCAGGTACCCCTGCGCACCCGCCTCGAGATACGCTTCGCGGTCGCAATATCCCTGCTCTCGCCAGCGCTCCGACTGGGGACCGACGCGCTCTTTGAAGTAGCGCGTTGCCGCTTCGCGGAAGAGTTCGTGTTCAGGTTCAAATATCGTACGGGTCAGCATCAGCCACTCCTCGCGTCATCACCGGCAGTTTCCGGGATGGACGCATAGAACGAGACACCCGCAGTCGCACGCTTCTTCAGCCAGCGCGACGGCTTGAAGCGGGCCCCATAGCGCTTCGCGAGTCGCTCGCACTCGGCGACGAATGCACCGATGCCGACGGTGTCTATGAAGGACAGCGCTCCTCCGGTCCACGCAGGGAAGCCGATACCCATGATCGAGCCTATGTCTGCCTCACCTGCAGTCGTGACCACTCCTTCTTCGAAACACCGAGCAGCCTCGAGGGCCTGCCGGAAAAGAAGGCGGTTTTGCGCCTCATCCAGCGTCGGCTGCTCGACGGCGACAGGAAACTCTGCGGCAAGCCCACGCCACAGATGCTTGGGGGCTTCCTTCGGGTAATCGTAAAAACCCCCTCCGCTCTTTCGCCCCAGACGCTTGTGCTGATCGACCATCCGCGTCAGCACCGGCGCCGCTGGCGAAGGCACGTAGCGATCCCCCAGATCCGCTGCCGCCTGGCGCGCCACGTGGTATTGCAACTGCAGCGAGACCTCAT
Organism: uncultured bacterium; assembly: GCA_963978075.1. Lineage (GTDB taxonomy): Bacteria > Pseudomonadota > Gammaproteobacteria > Steroidobacterales > Steroidobacteraceae > CAIKZZ01. The sequence continues at coordinate 5,589 of CAXBRZ010000126.1, forward strand.
CGGTGACCGCGAGCGGGCCGACCGGCATGCCGGCAAATCGGCCGGCATTCTCGATCAGCGCCGGCGACACCCCCTCAAGCAACATGACCTGCCCTTCTTCGCAATAGGAGCCGAAGACGCGGGTGGTATAAAAACCGCGGCTGTCCTGCACAACGATCGGCGTCTTGCGAAGGCGCGCGCACAGGTCAAGCGCCATCGCCAATGCCTCGTCACCGGTCTTGCGGCCGACAATGATCTCCACCAAAGGCATCTTCTCCACTGGTGAGAAGAAATGGATTCCGATGAACTGCTTGGGACGCGCAAATGCCGTCGCAAGTCCGGTGATGGGCAATGTCGATGTGTTGCTGGCGAAAATCGCTCGCTTGGGCATCGCTACCATCGCCCTCTGCGTCACGTCCGCCTTGACCTTGCGGTCCTCAAAGACCGCTTCGATGACGAGGTCGACGTCACCGAGCGCCGTGTAATCCGTCGTCGGAGTGATGCGCGCCAGAATCTGGGTTGCCGCCTCGGTGCTACGACGCCCACGCTCCACCTCCTTGGCGAGCGATGCCTCGGCATGAGCCTTGCCCCGCGCTGCATTTTCAACCGTGGAATCCAGCAGCACGACGTCAAGACCGGCCACTGCAGCCACATGGGCAATTCCGGCGCCCATCATGCCGGCACCCAGCACGCCGATTTTCTGCAAGCGACTGTGTGCGACACCGGCGGGCCGGCGGGCCAGCTTGTCGAGTTCTCCTTTTGTGACAAAGAGAGTTCGTACAAGGTTACGGGCGACAGAATTGGTCAGCAATCGAGCGAAATGCTTGGATTCGATACGGAGTGCGAGATCAAAAGGTACCGAGGCGCCTTCGTAGAGGCAACTTAGTATCTCTCCTGGCGCCGGATAACGTCTCCCAACCATTTTCGTGACCAGCGCCGTTCCTACGGAAAGGGTCTGCGACACCGCCGGCTGCGTGAGGCTGTGGCCCCCTGGAATCCTGAACCCCTTTGCATCCCACGGCGCCTTGCCTTCCGGTGACGACTCGACCCAGCCACACGCGCGCGACAACAACTCGTCTGCGGACACAACCTCGTGCACGAGTCCCATCTTCAGCGCTGCCGCCGGTGGATGCTGGCCGCCATCAGTGACAAATTTCGCCGCCGCGGCAAGCCCGACCAACCGCAACACCCGCTGTGTTCCGCCGGCGCCGGGCAAGAGGCCCACCTTCACCTCCGGCAATCCCACCACCGCCTTGGGATCATTCACGAGGAAGCGCCGATGACAGGCCAGAGCCAACTCAAGTCCGCCGCCGAGGGCCAGACCGTTGATGGCTGCGGCTACCGGCTTGCCCACCGTCTCCAGCCGCCTGAACAGGAGGCTTAGGCGCTGACTCTTCTCGTACCCTTCTTTCGGGGTGAGCCCGCCCTCCATCAGCGCCAGCAGTTCGTTGAGGTCAGCGCCCGCCAGAAAACTGCTCTTACCCGAAGTAACAACCAGCCCGCGTATGGCGGCGTCATCGCGGACCCGGGCAACGACTGCGTCAAGTTCCTCCATCAACCCCGGAGTAAGTACGTTCATCGAACGGCCCGGAAGATCGATTCGAGCGATTGCCACACCTGCCGCAGTCAGTTCCCACTGCAAGGTCTTGTACATGACGCCCACCTCAGAGCCGTTCGATTCGAGCGATTGCCACACCTGCCGCAGTCAGTTCCCACTGCAAGGTCTTGTACATGACGCCC
>CAXBRZ010000127.1:0-7298 GCA_963978075.1 uncultured bacterium
AGGTTTTTTTCAACGTCTGGGGGGGCGGCTCCTGGCTGGTGCCCGCAGGCATGCCATCCACCCCACCCAGAAACTCCAGCAGTTCCATATCCGGTGGTACCGGTGGCACCGGGGCTGCGCCCACGGGACCGGCAAACAATCCCGCCAACAAGACCATGCCGCGCAGGTGCCTGCCCATCATCCAGCTCCCGACTGGGGCGCGCCCGCCCATTCGTAAAACACCGGATCTTCGGAGTAGAACTCCGTCTCCTCGCCCGACGCCAGCAGCTCGACATCCTCGACCGCCGTCGCATCGGCCACCGTCGGCCCTACGACCGGGGTCGGCCTCGCCACCCAGACAGTGACCGCGAGGGCGGCGGCGAAGGCCGCTACACCGACCGGGAGCCAAGCGCCCGGAACCCGGAATTCACGCCGGACAACCTCGGCCGAGAGTGCCTCGAGGGCCCGCCGACGGCCTGCCGAGAGGCGACTGCGGATGACCGGATCGATCGCCGCGACATGCGCCGCCAGCTGTTCACGGCACTGCTGTTCCACCTTCTGCGCCAGCAGATTTTCCTGCTCAGTCATGGCTCGTGCCCCTCCATCGCATTGCGTAGAAACGCCAGCGCCCGAAAGTAGTGCGTTTTGACACTTCCCGCCGAGCAACCCATCGCACGCGCGGTCGACTCCGTGTCCAAGCCCTCCAGGACCCGCAGCAAGAACGCCTCGCGCTGGCGCTCCGGCAACCGCCGGATGGCCGCTTGCAGCACTTCCATGGCCTGTCCTTGCGAAAAGGCCTCCGGCAGAGCAAGGGCGGGACTCGGCGCCGACTCGACGGGGTCAGTACCGTCGGCTTCATCGGACAACCCGCCGGTCCACCATGGGATAAAGCGGTTGCGGGTCCGGCGTCGGCGCTGGGTATCCCGGATGCGGTTGTGCAAAATACGGTAGAACAACGGCGCCCATTCCGCTTCGGGTCGATGGGCGTAGTGACGAACCAACTGCAGCATCGCATCCTGTACGGCGTCCAGCGAGTCATCGACATTGCGCAACGACAACTCCGCCACGCGAAACGCTCGGGACTCGACTGCTTTGAGAAACGCTTCGATGTCTTTTTCCACGCCGGCGCCCACCTTGCCCGGACTGCGAACGATCGGGCCCGCGGCCAGAACCGTTTCCTCAGCGTGCAGCGTACCAGAGGCAACCATGAACCACCCTAACCGGCGTCACCACGGGACGGCCTAACGGCCGCTGGCCCGCAGCGGACTGTGCCGGTATAACGGCCATCCATAGCCTGCGTTGACAACCCTGTGCCAGATCAAGACCCAAGCCCCGCCGACCTCATCCTGCGCGTAGCACTGGACACGCCGCTGCGCCGGCTGTTCGACTACCGGGCGCCGGCTTTGCCGGCAGCTCAGGTCTTGCCTGGCATGCGGGCCGACGTTCCGTTCGGTAGACGGCGCGTCATAGGAACCATCATGGAGGTGGCAGATCGCAGCGAGGTCCCGGCTGAGAAACTGCGGGCGGCTCACGCCATTGTGGACACTGAGCCGGCGATAGATGCCGCGATGCTCGGACTGCTCCGCTTCGCGGCCGACTATTACCACCATCCGCTGGGTGAGGTGGTGGCGAGCGCCCTGCCCACCGGGCTCAGGGAAGGGCGACCGCTCAAGGCTCACGAGCCCCGGTGGCGACTTTCAGGCGAGGGCTTGACGGCACTGGCCCGAAAGCCCCGTCTCGGTCCCCGACAACGCGGACTGGTCCAATGGCTTTTGGAAAGGGGCGAACTGAGCCTCACGGATCTGGAGACACTGGGCGAAGGCACCCGCGCCGCACTGCGCAACCTGACTTCCAAGGGCTGGATAGAGACCTTCGAGGTAAGCGGTGAGGAAAGCCCGGCAAGCGTCAGGATCACCGGCAATGCTCCCGCGCCCACTTCAGCCCAAGCGGCCGCTATCAGTGCCATATCCGCCGGGATGGACTCTTTTGCGCCCTTCCTGCTGCAGGGCGTTACCGGCAGCGGCAAGACTGAAGTGTATCTGCGTGCCATCGAAGAGGTCGTTTGCGCGGGTCTCCAGGCGTTGGTGCTCGTCCCGGAAATCGCTCTCACTCCGCAGACCGTTGCCAGATTCAGGGCGCGGTTCGATACACCGATCGCAGTCCTCCATTCCGGCCTGACGGATACGGACCGCCTGTCCATGTGGCGCCTTGCGCGTACCGGGCAGGCCCCCATTGTCATTGGCACACGCTCAGCAGTCTTTGTACCGCTGGCCCGGCCGGGAATCATCATCGTCGACGAAGAGCACGACCCGTCTTACAAGCAGCAGGAGGGGTTCCGTTATTCGGCGAGAGACCTGGCGGTCCTGCGTGCGCAGCGACTTGGTATCCCCATTGTTCTGGGATCTGCCACACCCTCCCTTGAGACGCTGCAGCAGGCACAATCCGGCCGTTACACCACACTGCTGATGCCCCAGCGGGCGGGTGCGGCGGCCATCCCGCGCACCACTGTGGTTGACCTGCGTGTTCACGAAGAACGTCACGGTATCGCCACACCCTCCGTGGTCGCCATCCAGCGGCATCTGTCGGCGGGCGGACAGGTACTCGTGTACCTCAACCGGCGCGGCTACGCCCCTACCCTTTTCTGCCCAGGCTGCAGTTGGTCGGCGCCCTGCGAGTCTTGCGATGCCCGCATGACCGTGCACATGCGTCGGCAGCAGTTGATCTGCCACCACTGCGGCACCCAGGCGCCCGTACCCTTCGCCTGTCCCCGCTGCACGAACGAATTGCGCCCTGTCGGACAAGGAACAGAACGAATCGAAGACGGGTTGGACGAACTCTTTCCGGGCATTCCCGTCGTACGGATAGACCGCGACACGATCAAGGCCCGTGGCGAAATCGAGACGGCACTGGAGAAAGTCCAGACGGGAGAGGTTCGCATCCTTGTCGGCACCCAGATGCTGACCAAAGGTCACGATTTTCCAGATGTCACGCTGGTCGTGATACTGAATGCGGATCAGGGTTTGTTCGGTACGGACTTCAGGGCCAGCGAGCGCCTGGCACAGAGCATCGTGCAGGTGTCCGGGCGTGCCGGGCGCGCCCAACGTCCGGGGGAGGTCTACATCCAGACCGCCTGCCCCGAGCACCCGCTGCTCCAACGCCTTGTCAGCGACGGGTACGACGGATTTGCCCAAAGCGCGCTTGCCGAGCGGGCGGCGTCGGGTTGGCCCCCCTACACCCGCCTCGCCATTTTGCGCGCCGATGCCGCCGAAAGGGATGTGGCGCTCGGGTTCCTGCAGTCCGCCCTCCGGGCGGCCTGCCCTCCCGAAGGGGTCCGGTTGCTGGGTCCGGTGGCAGCCGTCATGGAGCGACGTGCCGGCCGATTTAGGGCGCAATTGCTGGTGGAGACCGCTGAGCGCGCCGCACTGCATCGCTTCCTGCGGCAGTGGCTGCCAAGCATCGAGTCCCTGCCGCTGGCGCGCAAGGTTCGCTACTCCATTGATGTCGACCCGCTTGAAGTCACCTGACGACGGGTCTCGCCGGCGGCACAATTCCGCTAAAATCCCCGGCGCGCATTCCAGATCCGGACTACCCCTTTGAAAGCGACGATTGAAAAACTGATCGGCACGGCACTGGCTGCCCTGCCTGACGACATCCTGACAGCGGAAGCCCGCGGCGCTGCGATTGAAGTGGAGCGCACCCGCGACGCAAGTCACGGCGACTACGCGTGCAATGTCGCCATGCGCCACGCCAAGGCAGCGCGCCGCAGTCCTCGACAGTTGGCCGAAATGATTGTTGCGGCGCTTCCACAGGATTCAAGCATTCTCAAGGTCGACATAGCAGGCCCGGGATTCATCAACTTCCATCTCTCCGAGGCCGCCTACCACTCGGAAATCGAAAAAATTCTTGAGCGCGGCACTGAATATGGACGTCGTGCTGCCGGCAGTGCCGACAAAGTGCTGCTGGAATTCGTCTCGGCAAATCCGACGGGGCCGTTGCATGTTGGACACGGACGTCATGCGGCATACGGTGCGGCGCTGTCGAATCTGCTGATGGCAGCCGGTCACACTGTTCACCGCGAGTACTACATCAACGATGCCGGACGGCAGGTAGACATTTTGGCTGTCAGCGTGTGGACACGCTATCTGGAACGACTGGGTGTGGCCGTACCGTTGCCATCCAATGGTTACAAGGGCGACTATCTGCTGCCGATTGCAGCCGCGCTGGAAACCACCCATCAGCAGAAATTCCGTCGTGAGGCGACAGAGGTACTCGACGGCCTCCCCGCAGACGAGCCACAGGGCGGGGACAAAGAAATCTATATCGATGCACTGATCTCACGTATGCGCGAAACACTGGGCGAGACCGGTTTTCAGGCGGTCGTTGATCATGCTCTCGCTGGAATGGTGGCTGATATCCGCGGCGATCTCGCCGAGATGGGCGTGACGTTTGATCGCTGGTACTCGGAGCGTTCCCTCGCCACGAGTGGCGCCATTGACGAGGCATTGCGCCGACTGGAATCGGCAGGCCACACCTATCGCAAGGATGGCGCGCTGTGGTTCCGTGCCAGCGAATTCGGCGACGACGAGGATCGGGTGGTGGAGCGCGAAAATGGCGTTCGCACCTATTTCGCTTCCGACATCGCCTACCACCTCGACAAGCGCCTGCGGGGATTTGACCGATTGATCGACGTGCTGGGCGCGGATCATCACGGCTACGTTGCCCGCGTGCGCGGCGGCCTCGCTGCCATGGGAGAACCCCCGGAGTCTCTCGAAGTCACGCTGCTGCAACTCGTCAACCTTTATCGGGGTGATGTCAAGGTTGCGATGGGCAAGCGCGAAGGCAATTTCGTCACGCTTCGCCAACTTCGCCACGAGGTCGGCAACGACGCCTGCCGCTTCTACTTCGTCATGCGCTCGCATGACCAGACGCTGGACTTCGATCTTGAGCTGGCCAAATCCCGCAGCACCGAAAACCCCGTGTATTACATACAGTACGCGCATGCTCGCGTTGCCAGCGTCATGCGACAGCTCGCCGACCGTGGACTGGCCTACGATCCGGCGCAGGGTCGATCAGGACTCGACAAGCTGGTTCACGCCCATGAGCGCCGCTTGATGGCGTACCTGACGCGATATCCGGAGGTCGTGGCGCTGGCCGCGGACACGCGGTCGGTTCATACCTTGGTGAATTACCTGCGTGATTTGGCCAATGAGTTTCATGGCGCGTATTCGGCCGGTAACGAAAATGCGGACCTGCGCGTCATCGTAGATGACGCGCGCTTAAGGGATGCACGTCTGACGCTCTTTTTGGCCGCGCGCCAGGTGCTGCGCAACGGTCTGGCGCTCTTGGGTGTTTCAGCTCCGGAGACGATGTGACACAGTCACGCGACTTTCGTAAGGGAGCCACTCGCCGGTCGCCACACCGCCAGGGTGCGCCGGGTTGGCTTTGGGCGCTGATCGGGCTTGCGTTGGGGCTGGGTGCGGCGGGCGTGTATACGCATCTTAAGAACCGTCCGCATCCGGAGCCGGCCAGCAGCAAACCCAATCGCCGTGTGCCGATTTCGGAAAACGATCTGCCGGAATCGGACACCGGGCCAGCGGGCCCGTACACCTATGACAAGACGCTGAAGAACAACCGTGTCGAGATTCCAGAGAAAAGCACCGACGCCAAGCAAGCCACTCGGCCGCTGCCTGAACTACGTCCCGGCACCTATGTGCTGCAGATCGGCGCGTACCGGTCCGAATCCGAGGCCGAGAGCCAACGGGCCCGACTGGGCATGATGGGTGTCGAGTCGAAAATTCAGCCATTTTCCAGCAATGACGAGACTTACTTTCGGGTGCGGGTAGGTCCGTTCACGAGTCTTGACGAACTCAACAAGGTTCGCGGCATCCTGCGCAAGGCCGAAATCGATTCAACGCAGATGCGGGTCTCCGACTGAAATCAGACTCGCCGGTGACGATGGGTTGCTGCAAGACCAACGGCCCACGCTGTTGCGGTCAGGATTCCGGCAATGAGGTAAGGCAGACCTGGCAGTTGGCTGGACGCGCTGGCGACGGCCAGCGTGAATGCCGCTGAAAAGAGGCCGGGCCCCACAACCCCTGCCAGCCCCATCAGGCTGGATGACGCTCCTTGCAACTCTCCCTGCTCTTCAGCTCCAACGCGGTGCGCCATCATCGTCTGCGACGCCGCGCTATACAGGCCCCCGAGTGCGCCGAAGGGTATCGCAACCAGAAACAACGTTCCGTTCGGAGCCAGCGCATAGCCGACATATCCCAAGGTTTCGGCCAACAGCCCCAGCAGCAGGCAGTGCCGTTCACCAAGGCGCCGAACCGCCGGCCCGATCAAACCTCCCTGCACGATCGCGGTGCACACCCCCATGAAGCCTAAGGTCCAACCAATCTGGGTCAGTGACCAGCCGTAACGGTGTGTTGCATACAGCACGAACACGCTCGGCAATGAATAATGGGCGAGCAGGTGAAGGGTCTGCACCGTAAAGAGTCCTGCGAGTCCGCGGCGGGCACGGATGAGACGCAGGGATCCGAATGGGTTTGCACGGCGCATGCTGAACCGGTTGCGCTTGTGAGCCGGTAAACTTTCCGGGACCACAAACCAACCGTACGAGGCATTTGCGAGAGTCAGTACCGCGGCCACCCAGAATGGCAGTCGCGGATGCCACTCGCCGAGCATGCCTCCCAGCGCAGGCGCGATCACAAAGCCGATGCCCCAGACAGCCCCGATCGCGCCGTAGGCAGCCGCACGCTTGTCCGGCGGAGTCACGTCGGTAACGTATGCCGTCGCCGTGGAGTAGGTTGCCGCCGTGATCCCGGAAATCACCCGACCCACGAACAACCAGCTTAGGTTCGGGGCCATCGCCATGAGGATGTAATCAACCCCAAGCCCTGCCAGCGAAATGAGCAGAACCGGTCGGCGTCCGAAGTGATCCGACAGCACGCCCATGAGTGGCGACCACAGAAACTGCATGATCGCCCAGGCAGTTCCGAATACACCATAGATCGCCGCAGCCGCCGCGGTATCACCGCCCTTGAAACTCCGAATGACGATCGGCAGGACTGGCGCCACCAGTCCGAACGCCATCACATCCAGAACAATCGTGCCGAGAATGAAGGCAATGGCTGCACGCTTGGGCGCACGCGCACCTTCCGTCGTCATCAGTCGTCGGCGCCCTGGCGGAAGTCGATCCCCAGGGAACGCAATTTGCGATACAGATGCGTGCGCTCCATCCCGACCCTTTTGGCGAGCTGACCTACCTTGCCGTTACACAGGAGGAGCTGCTGCTGCAGATAAGCTCGCTCAAAGGCCTC
>CAXBRZ010000128.1:0-7231 GCA_963978075.1 uncultured bacterium
CGGCACCGCCGATGACGATGTTCTGTGGCGTGGCGCGCTTCAGCCACAGCGTGTAGACGATGGCATAACCGATCAGGGATGCGAAGGTCAGCAGTGCGGTCAGCGGATTGACCCACAGGATCAGCAATGCCATCGATACGGCGCCCAGAACCAGGGAGAAGGTCACGGCCCGCATCTCGTCCATCTTGCCTTCCGGCAACGGCCGGTGGCGCGTCCTCGCCATTTCGCTGTCGATACGCTGGTCGATGACATGATTGACGGCCGCCGCAGACGAGGCCGCCAGCCAGATACCGAGTGAACCGAACACGAGCGCGCGCACAGACGGAAGCCCAGGCACCGACAGGAACATACCGACCAGTGCCGTGAAGACGATCAGCAGCACCACTCTGGGCTTGGTCAGTTCCAGATAATCACGCCAACCTGGTCGTACCGGGGCGACGAGGGCGGTCTCGCCGGGACCCCGAAGCGAGGGTCTTTCAGACGTGGTCACGGTCCTGCATCCCGCACGGGCCACAGACGCCGCAGCACGGTCAGGGTCGTGAGCAGCAGAATGACCGCGCCGGCGTTGTGGGAAGTACCGAGCCACAACGGGAAGCCCTGCCAGATCAGGTTCATTCCGATCAGCCACTGCAACAGCACCGCGCCCATGAGCGCCATGCCCGCCGACCTGACGCGGTAGGAGCGCGCCCGGATGGCGACGAGGAGTCCGGTCAGGAACAACAGCGTGCCGGCCACAACCGCACCGATGCGGTGCGCAAAATGAATGGCCGTGCGGGCCGCCTGCGGCAGTACACCCCCCTCGTAGTCACGACCGGCTTCATGGGTGAAGTGGAAGGCGTTGGCGTAATCCGTGACCGGGTGGTACCCGCCCTGGCAGGTCGGAAAATCCGGACAGGATACGGCCGCGTAGTTCGTGCTCGTCCATCCGCCAAGGAACAACTGCACCATGAGCGCCGCCAAGGCGAGCAGCGCCAGCGGACGCACCGACCGCTCCGCGGCCGTCGCACTGCGCAACTCGGGTGTCAGGGACAGCCACCACAGGATGGAGAGGGTCGTCAGGCCACCCAGCAGATGGGACGTCACGATGACCGGCGTCAGCAGCAGGGTCACGGTGAAGGCCCCGAGGGCACCCTGGCCGGCGATGATGAACGGCAGGATCAGCGGCAGGCGCAGCGGTTGGCGCGGATTGCGGCGGTGACGCCAGGCAACCACGGCCAGACCGAGCACCACAACACCCAATGTCGTGGCGATATAGCGGTGCACCATCTCGTGCAGCGCCTTCTGGTAATCGAAAGGACGGGCGGCGTAGGCGGCATTGGCCGAGTCGACCTGCTCGACAACCTGCGCCGGATGCACATGGCCATAGCAGCCTGGCCAGTCGGGGCAGCCCAATCCTGCATTGGTGAGTCGCACCCAGGCACCGACGATCACCACCACGGCGGCCAGCAGGGCACCGAAACGGGCCCAGCGACGGAAGGACACGAGCGAATCTGCAGAGATCACGGCCATCAACCTACATTGCCCCGGCCAGAAGCCGGCGGAAGTTCGCGGATTCTACGCGATCCCGCTAGCCGGCGGCCTGTTTGGCCGCGAGGGCCTCCGTCAGCAGTTGTACTGCACGGCTGGCAACCGGGCTCAGGCCCGGATCCGCCGCGCCGATCTCGACGATCTGGCGGCACATCCGGTGCGCCCACATCCGCTGCACGTGCGAGAGCGCCTCGCGTGCCGCCACTTCGGGCTCGGCGCCCGCCGCATAGAACTCCGCAATCTGGTTGACCATACGGACGAGGATTTCTGCGTGCATCGTAGGACTCCTCGCCGGTCAGGCGGTCTCGAAGGTCACGTCACGCCGGGTGGGCAGACGGGACTCCCGGTTCTGGCGGAACCTGACCTGCCAGTCGAGCGGTTTCTCCACCTTGACCACCTGCACGGCGGTGACCTTGTACTCGGGACAGTTGGTCGCCCAATCCGAGTTGTCGGTCGTCACAACGTTGGCGCCGGACTCGGGGAAATGGAAAGTCGTGTAGATCACCCCGGGCTGGACGCGGTCGGTGACCTGCGCCCGCAGCACGGTTTCGCCGGCCCGGCTCGTGATGCCGATCCAGTCGCCGTCGCCGATACCGCGGACTTCGGCGTCGTGCGGATGAATCTCGACCGTATCTTCGGAGTGCCACACATTGTTCTGGGTGCGCCGGGTCTGCGCGCCGACGTTGTACTGAGTCAGGACGCGTCCTGTGGTCAGCAACAAGGGGAACCGGGCGTTGACGCGCTCAGGGGTGGCCACGTACTCGGTCACGAAGAACTTGCCCTTGCCGCGCACAAAAGAGCCGATGTGCATGGTCGGCGTGCCCTCGGGCGCGTCGGCATTGCACGGCCACTGGATGCTGCCGAGCTGATCCAGCTTCTCGTAGGTGACGCCGTGGAAAGTCGGCGTCAGGCGCGCGATTTCATCCATGATCTCCGACGGGTGGGCATAGTTCATCGGATAACCGAGCGCATTGGCCAGCTTCTGCGTCACTTCCCAGTCGGCGAGACCGGCGAGCGGCTCCATCACCTTGCGTACCGGCGAAATGCGTCGCTCGGCATTGGTGAACGTGCCGTCTTTCTCGAGGAACGAGGAGCCAGGCAGGAGCACGTGCGCAAACTTGGCCGTCTCGCACAGGAAGATATCCTGCACGACCAGACACTCGAGGGCGGAAAGCGCAGCCACCACGTGGTGGGTATTCGGGTCCGACTGCGCGAGGTCCTCGCCCTGGATGTACATGCCCTTGAAGCTGCCATCGAGCGCCGCCTCGAACATGTTGGGGATACGCAGGCCGGGTTCATCCGACAGCTCGACGCCCCACGCGCTTTCAAACAGGTGCCTTACAGAGTCGTCCGAGACGTGGCGATAGCCGGGGAACTCGTGCGGGAAGGAGCCCATGTCACACGAGCCCTGCACGTTGTTCTGGCCACGCAGCGGGTTGACGCCAACACCCTCGCGACCGATGTTGCCGGTCGCCATGGCCAGGTTGGCGATTCCCATGACCGTCGTGCTGCCCTGGCTGTGTTCGGTGACGCCGAGGCCGTAGTAGATGGCTCCGTTCGCTGCGGAGGCATACAGGCGTGCGGCACCACGCAGCGTGGCGGCAGGTACACCGGTGACGGCTTCGGTGGCCTCCGGCGAGTGACGGGGATCCGAGACCCATGCACGCCACTTGTCGAAGGCGTCCTTTTCGCAACGCGAGGCGACATAGTCCTCGCGGACGAGTCCCTCGGTCACCACCACGTGGGCCAGGGCCGTGATGACAGCCACGTTGGTGCCAGGCCGCAACTGCAGGTGGTATGACGCCTCGATGTGGGGCGTACGGGTCAACTGGATTTCACGAGGATCAATGATGATGAGCTTGGTCCCGGCGCGCAGCGCTCGCTTCAGGTGCGAAGCGAAAACCGGATGACCGTCCGTCGGGTTGGCGCCCATGACGATCACGACATCGGACTTCATCACCGACAGGAACGTCTGGGTGCCGGCGGATTCTCCGAGGGTCTGCTTGAGCCCGAACCCGGTCGGAGAATGGCAGACGCGCGCGCACGTATCGACGTTGTTGTTGCCGAAGGCCGCACGAATCAGCTTCTGGACGAGGTAAACCTCTTCATTGGTGCAGCGGGAGGAAGTGATGCCGCCGACCGCACCACGGCCATACTTCGCCTGGATGCGCTTGAATTCGCTGGCGGCATGCGAGATGGCTTCATCCCAGCTGACCTCGCGCCAGGGGTCCGTGATCTTCGCACGGATCATCGGCGCCCGGATCCGGTCAGGGTGAGTGGCATACCCGTAGGCAAAGCGACCCTTGACGCAGGCATGTCCCTGGTTGGCGTGACCGGCCCGGTTCGGCACCATCCGGCTGACCTTGCCGTCGACGACTTCCGCCTTGAGCGAGCAACCGACACCACAGTACGCACAGGTGGTGGTGACCGAACGCTCGGCCGGCTTGGCCAGCGCGGCGATGGATTTTTCCGACAGCGCAGCCGTAGGGCAGGCTTCGACGCAGGCACCGCAGGAAACACATTCGGAACTGATGAAGGACTCGCCTGCGGAGGCGCTGACCTGCGATGCAAGTCCGCGGCCAGAAATGGTGAGCGCGAGAGTGCCCTGGGTTTCGTCACAGGCCCGAACACAGCGTGAGCAGGCGATGCACAAGGAGGGGTCGAAGCTGAAGTAAGGATTAGAGTCATCCGTCATCAGCGCCTTCACGCGCGCCTTGGACTCATGCGTGATGCGCTCCGAGCAACGTCCATCGGCGGAGAACACGTTGTCCGTGACACCGTGCAGCTTGGCCATGTTCTGCAGTTCACAATGACCGTCCGCAGGGCAGCCATCGCAATCCAGCGGATGCTCGGACACGTAGAGCTCCATCACGCCGCGACGCAACTGCGAGAGTTTGTCGCTGTCCGTACGGATCTTCATGCCATCGGCAACCAGCGTCGTGCAGGATGCCGGATAACCACGGCGGCCTTCGATTTCGACGAGACAAAGACGGCACGACCCGAACGCCTTGAGGCTGTCGGTTGCGCACAGCTTGGGAATGCTGGTGCCGGCAAGGGCAGCCGCCCGCATCACGGAGGTGCCTTCGGGCACGGCAATTGCGTGACCGTCGATTTCGATGGTGACCAGCTTCTCCGAGGCTGATGCCGGAGTTCCGCAGTCGATATGGTCTATGGCGTACATAGGGCTCTTTCCCTCACGTTGCGGGTATCAGTGCCGGCTGCGCGGCGCGAAATCTTCCGGAAAGTGCTTCATGGCGCTCTGCACCGGAAATGGGGTCATGCCACCCAGTCCGCAGAGTGAGCCATGCAGCATCGTCTCGCACAGTTCGCCAAGCAGTTCTTTCTGGCGCTCAGGCTGACGCCCCGCCAGCAGGTTGTCGATCACGTTCGCGCCGCGGGTCGAACCGATGCGGCAGGGTGTGCACTTGCCACAGGACTCGTAGGCGCAGAATTCGAACGCGTAGCGGGCAAGAGATGCCATGTCGGCGGTGTCGTCGAAGGCGACGATGCCGCCATGCCCGACCAATGCACCGATCGCCGCGAAGGCCTCGTAGTCGAGCGGTGTATCGAACTGCGACTCAGGCAGATAAGCCCCCAGCGGACCACCGACCTGAACCGCCTTGATCGGCCGGCCGCTGGCGGAACCGCCACCGTAGTCGTACAGCACTTCCCGCAGGGTGACGCCAAAGGCCCGCTCGACGAGGCCGCCACGCTTGAGGTTGCCTGCCAACTGCAGCGCGATGGTGCCGCGGGACCGCCCCATGCCGAAATCCCGGTAGTGGGCGGCACCCTTGTCGAGGATGACCGGGACGGAGGCCAGGGACATCACGTTGTTCACGATGGTCGGCTTGCCGAAGAGTCCCTCGATGGCCGGCAGTGGCGGACGAACGCGCACTTCGCCGCGTTTGCCCTCGATGCTCTGCAGCATGGAGGTTTCCTCGCCGCACACATAAGCCCCGGCAGCAACGCGCACGTCAAGTTCGAAGGGTTTGCCGCTGCCGCAAACACTGTCACCGAGATAGCCACCCGCGCGGGCCGCAGCGATGGCTGTCCGCAGGGCGGCAATGGATTCGGGGTACTCGACGCGGCAGTAGATATATCCCTGCGTAGCACCGACGGCCACGCCGGCGATGGTCATGCCTTCGATGAGCGTGAAGGGATCGCCTTCCATGATCAACCGGTCGGCAAAGGTGCCGGAATCGCCTTCGTCGGCGTTGCAGGTCACGTATTTCTGTTCGACCGGTTGGTCCAGCACGGTCTTCCACTTGATGCCCGTCGGGAAGGCCGCACCGCCACGTCCGCGCAGGCCCGAGTCCGTCACCGCCTGCACGACCTCGGCGCCGCTCATCGCCAGCGCATTGCGAAGCCCTGCGTATCCGCCGTGGTCCAGGTAGTCCTGCAGCGAGGCCGGATCGACGATGCCGATACGCTTGAACGTGAGGCGCTGCTGGCTCTTGAGGTAGGGATGATCCTCCACCAAGCCAATCGCAAGCGGGTGTGAACCGGCCGCACCGATCCCGGCCGCGACGAGGCCGCCGACGTCCGCAGCCCCGACCGGGCCATAGCCGAAACGGCCGGACGGCGTATCCACCTCAACCAGAGGTTCCAGCCAGAAGAGGCCTCGCGAACCGGTGCGGACGACCTCAAAGCCCTGCGCCGCAAAGGCCGCGGCCACCTCCTGCCAGCGCGACTCCGCGTACTCCACGGCGTGGGGATGGGTCACGACGAGGAACGTCTCCTCCTGGATGCCGCGCACCACCGCCGCGGCCACGACGGCGGCCGGCATCCCGAATCGCTCCATCGCCGCGCCGACGCCTTCGTGGCCGGGCCTGCTTCCGCCCAGTGCCTCGGGGCGGCGTTCGGTGGAGCGCCAGAGGCTGGAGGCCACCATGCCGGGGCACAGCACGCTCACGCCGACGCTCGCGGGCAACTCCCGGCGCAGCACGTCCGAGAGCCCGAGCACGGCGTGCTTGGACGCCGTGTAGAGCCCTGCGCCAAGGTGCGGCACACCGAGGCTGTGCTCGGAGCCGGTGTTGACGATCCAGCACGGCTCGCCACCTTCCACAAAGCGAGGCGCGAAGAACCGGATGGCGTGGAGCATGCCGCGGACGTTCACGTCGAAGACCCAGCGCCAGTCCTCGTCGCTGGTCGCCAGCAGGGGTCGCGCCGGCGGAAGGACGCCGGCGTTGTTCACCAGGATCCCGATCGACCCGAAGTGCTCCCACGCCTTGCTCGCCGCCTCGCGCAGGGACTCCTCGTTTGCCACCTCCACTTGGCAAGCAAGGGCCCGCCCGCCCTCGCCGGCAATCTCTGCCGCCACCTTTGCCGCGGCGGCCGCGTCCAGGTCGGCCACTGCCACCGCGGCCCCCTCCGCCGCCAAGGCCAGCGCAATGGCGCGACCGATCCCGTTGCCGCCGCCGGTGACGAACGCCGAACGTCCTCGAATCTGCATGAAGCCTCCCCGTTGGTCGTGGATGGAATGGAGCGCGATCCGCGTTGCGCTAGCTCAGGCACCCGGGCGCGCAAGGCGCAGCCCGGCCAGCAGCGCCGTTGAGTCGACCAGGCCGCGAACGAGCGAGTCGTCGAACGGTTCGCCCAGGCTGCCGGAGTCGGGTGCCGTCTGGTCGAGGGAGGAAAAGCCCGGGCCGCCCGCGGCGGCCAAATGGGCCGCCCCGGGCTGCTCGAAACCCGTACGCTCGCGCGT
>CAXBRZ010000129.1:0-7133 GCA_963978075.1 uncultured bacterium
GGGCTCGAGGCGGCCGAAGCTGCGTACGTGGGTAAAGACGGGCAGGCGGTGGCTTGCCGCCAGTCGGAAGACGTCGATGACCTCGGCGCGGGTGGCACCCGGGGTGTATTGGATGCCCATGCCGATGCCGAGCGCTCCCTGCGCGATCTCACTCTCAAGGCGCGTCTTCATCGCCTGCCACTGCGCCGGCGTGGCGGTGTTGTTGGTGCAGGCGCCCGAGGGCGGCACCAGAAACGGATCGTCGATGGGGGTGCCGAAAGCGCGGGCGCGGGCAGCCGGGTGGCTTGCCGTCGTGCCGTAATGAATCAGGGAGTGACCGGCCTTGCGATTGAGAAATGCCGCGACGTCCGGCACGCCGATCTCCATTTCGATGCCAGTGGTGACTCCATCGAGGGCTTTGAGGCGGCTGCTCGCCTCACCCTGCGCATGCTGGTGCAGATCGATGAAGCCTGGTGCCACCACGAGTCCGTGGGCGTCCAGCACGCGTCGGCCTTCGAGGGCATCGCTCGTCACCCGTTCGATACGGCCACCGCGGATGCCGACGTTGCGTACGGCATTGAGTCCGGTCTCGGGATCCATGACCTGACCGTCGTGGATGACGAGGTCATAGGGCGCGGCCTGCGCGAGGCTTGCGGCGCTGACAAGGAGCGCGACGCACCAGGGACGGGTTACACGAATCATGCGAGGACTCCAGGGCGGGTCAGAGGGTGGCACGGGAAGTCACGGTTGCGTTGACAGCGCCGGGCGCTGCCCACACAGTCCTGTGCGGCATCCGTGCCGGCGAGGGGAGTGGCTCATGAAATCAACCATCGGCCCGATCATAGCGCGTGCCGTGTGCATTGCGGCAATGCTCTGCACGGGACGTGCCGAAGCGGCTGCGCCCGCCGTCGTGCCATTGGGACCTCAGCAAATCGATGCACTGGTAGAGCGGGCCATGCGGACGTTCTCGGTACCCGGAGCCGCCGTCGGGATCATCCAGGATGGCAAGGTCGTCTACAGCCGCGGCTACGGTGTCCGCACGCTGGGTAAGCAAGAGCCCGTGGACGGGAACACGGTGTTCGCGATCGGTTCGATCAGCAAGGGTCTGACCACGGCGGCCCTCGCCATGCTGGTGGACGAGGGTCGCCTGCACTGGGACGACCGGATCGTCGACCTTCTGCCTGAATTCCAGCTCATGGATCCGTGGACGACGCGCGAGATCACCCTGCGCGACCTGCTCCTGCATCGCAGCGGCCTTGCCAAGGGGGCGGGGGACCTCATGTTCGTACCGCAGACGGATTTCAGTCGGGCGGAGGTCATGCATGCGCTGCGTTACCTGAAGCCCGCCACCTCTTTCCGTTCGCAGTTTGCCTACGACAACCTCCTCTACATGGTCGCCGGCGAGATCATTCCGTCACTGACCGGACAGTCCTGGGAGCAGTTTGTCGATACACGGGTCCTTGGCCCGGCCCGCATGCGGGACTGTGCGGCGTCGGCCGCCTCGCTGCCGGCGCGTGCGGTGCTCGCGACACCGCACAGCATGGTCGACGGCACGCTCACGGCTGTGCCGCCTCTGGACCTGTCGCTCGTTGCGGCCGCCGGCTCCGCTCAATGCAACGTGGCCGGTCTTGTCAGGTTCCTGCAGGCTCAGCTGGCCGATGGGCAGCTGCCGGACGGTCAGCGCCTTTACAGCGCCGAGCGGCAGCATGAGATGTGGACGCCACAGGCGCTGATGCCGGTCGGTGGCGAGCGGGCGGCGATGACCCGCACGCACTTCCAGGCCTACGGCCTCGGCTGGGTGATCCAGGATTTCGCGGGCTTCAAGCGCGTGTATCACAACGGCGGTGTGATCGGCATGGTCACGCACGTGTCGATGGTGCCGGAACTCAAGCTGGGCGTGATCGTCCTGACCAACCAGCAGGATCCCTGGGCTGTGATGGCGATTGCCGATTCCATCGTCGAGTCCTATGCGACCCTCAACCGACATGACTGGGTGTCGTTCCTTGAAAAGCAGAGTGCGGCGGTTGCACAGGCCGTGGCACGTGCGGATGCGGCGGCCACGGTGATGCCGCTGGCCGTGCAGCCCGACAGCACCGAGCGCGCCGTGTTCGCGGGAACCTATCGGGATGCGTGGCGTGGTGAGGTGACGGTGCGGGAATCGGGAAGCGGACTCGAACTGTCCTTCAGCCGTACCCATGGACTGCATGGCACTCTCGTCGCGGTCGGACCTGATCTCTTCGTCGTCCGCTGGAGTGACCGCTCGTTGCACGCCGATGCGTATGTGCGGTTTGCCCGCGGCTATGACGGCGTGCCGGAGTCGATCTCGATGCAGGCGGTCTCGGCGGCCACGGATTCCAGTTTCGATTTCGGGGATCTGCACCTGAGTCGGGTTGACAGGTCATCCCCCTGACGCCCACAGTCCAATGCGCTTTTACGGGAGATGGCTTGCATGAACGTCCTGTCACGTTGGCTCGTGTGGTGCTTGTTGGGTGTGGGTCTGTCCACGATGAGTGATGGCGCAGTGGGCGCTTTGCCCAAGGCGGCGGGACCCATGACGCCGGCACAGATCGATGCGCTGGCGCGACGTGCCCTCGAGACCTTCCATGTGCCCGGGATGGCCATCGGGATCGTCAAGGACGATCAACTCATCTTCGCCCGCGGATACGGCGTGCGCACCGTCGGCGGGCAGGAACCCGTCGATGCCGATACCGTCTTTGCCATCGGTTCGAACACGAAAGCGTTCACGACGGCGGCGCTCGCCATCCTCGTGGACGAGGGCAAGCTGCACTGGGAGGACAAGGTCATCGACCTGTTGCCGGGTTTCCAGCTCATGGATCCCTGGGTGACCCGCGAGTTCACCGTGCGCGACCTGCTGACGCACCGCAGCGGACTTGGGCTTGGGGCCGGTGACCTCTTGTTTGTCCCATCAACGGATTTCACGCGCGCCGAGGTGATCCATGCGCTGCGCTACCTCAAGCCCGTCACGAGCTTCCGCTCCGAATTCGCCTACGACAACCTGCTCTACATGGTGGCCGGAGAACTGATTCCGGCGGTGACGGGTGAGTCGTGGGAGCATTTTGTGGACAGCCGCCTGCTGGCGCCCATGGGCATGCACGGCTGCGCCTCCGGCCCCGAGACCCTGCCGGCCGGTGCACCGCTGGCGAGTCCGCACGGCATGGTAGAGGGCGTGGTGCGGGTCGTGCAGCCGCTCGATCTCAAGGTGGCCGCGCCTGCCGGCGCCATCCATTGCAGCATCAACGGGATGTCCCGCTGGCTGCGCACGCAACTTGCGCACGGCAGGATGCCGGAGGGCGGGCAGCTGTTCAGTGCGCAACGCCAGCAGGAGATGTGGTCCCCTTACACCCTGATTCCGGTGGGAGGAGCCCATGCGGCCATGACGCATACCCACTTCCAGACCTATGGCCTTGGCTGGGGTCTGCAGGATTACTTTGGCTATCAGCGGATCTCGCACAACGGTGGCGTGCTTGGGATGGTGACGCACGTTTCGATGATCCCGGAACTGGGGCTTGGGGTTGTGGTGCTCACGAACCAGGAAGACCCCGGACCGCTTCTGACCATCGCGGATCAAATTCTGGAGTCGTATGCCACCAGCGAGCGACACGACTGGATCACGCTCGTCAAACAGCAGATGGATGCCCGCGCGGCCGCGCTTGAGAAGGCCGAGTCCGAGGGAACGCCCAAGGCCATCGCACAGCCGGATGCGGCGGCGCGGGCAGCCTATGCGGGTCGCTATGCGGATGCATGGCGTGGGGAGGTGTCGGTCAACGACGCCAACGGCGTGCTGCGCCTCGTCTTCAGTCGTACGGACGGCCTGAAGGGCAATCTCGAACAGGTCGGCAGCGACCTTTTCATCGTCCACTGGGATGACCGGTCGTTGCACGCGGATGCGTATGTGCGCTTCCGCCGCGACTACGCGGGCGCACCGGATGCCTTTACGATGAAGGCCGTCTCGGCGCAGACCGACTTCAGTTTTGACTTCCACGACCTCGACTTCCATCGGGTCGGAGAGCCGGCGGCGCGGTAACGCCGCCGGTCAGGTTGTCAGGGCGACCAGGTCCAGTCGCTGGCGCGCGACCTGCAGCCACCGCCGGCATCATTGCGCACCGCACGTCCGCGGACGAAGCGGCCGCTCGGAGCTTTCGTGGCCTCGCTGTCCTTGAGGGCCCGCATGCCGTTGATCCACACGTCGGTGACGCCGGTCGACAACTGATGGGGCTTCTCGTAGGTGGCGTGGTCCGCGACCGTCGCCGGATCAAAGACCACGACGTCGGCGTAATAACCTTCCTTGAGATGGCCGCGTTCGGGGATCGAAAGCGTCGCGGCGGGCAGTGCGCTCAGTTTGCGCACCGCTTCTTGAAGGGTGATGACCTTCTCGTCGCGTGCGTATTTGCCCAGCACCCGTACAAAGTTGCCGTAGGCGCGCGGATGTTCCGCGGACTCGAGGAAGATGCCTTCCGGTGCCGGCGCGCCTGCGTCCGAGCCGAAACTGACCCAGGGCAGTGCCACCTGCCGACGGATGTTGTCCTCGGACATCAGGAAGTAGGCAACGCCAACACGGCTGCCATCCTCGACCACCAACTGCATGGCGGCTTCCTCAGGTGACGTATTGCGGTCGCGTGCCACCTCGGTGAGGGTCTTGCCGATGTAGCCGCGCAGGGCGGGATTGTGGAACGCAAGGAACAGCAGTCCGTCGGGACCTGCGCGTTGCAGCAGGTTTTCCCAGGTCGGATTCTGCGCCTTCATGTCGGCGGCCACCTTTGCGCGGATCGCAGGATCGCGAAGGCGCTCGGCCCACTTGTCATACCCGCCTTCCTGCACCCACGGCGGCATGCTGGCATCCAAGCCCGTGGCGCCCGCCGTGTAGAGGTACATGTCGGCGGTGATGCGAACGCCTGCCTTGCGCGAGGCTTCCACATGCGCGACGACGTCGTCGAGCTTGCCCCAGTTCTGCTGGCCGGCGACCTTCAAGTGGTAGATCTCGGCCGGTGCGCCGGACTCCCGGGCGATGCGGATCGTTTCGTCGACCGCTTCGACGAGCCGGTCACCCTCGCTGCGCATGTGGGCGATATACATCCCGCCGCAGGTGGCCGATTCCTGCGCCAGCGAAATCAGTTCCGGCGTCTTGGCGTAGGTATTCGGGTTGTAGATGAGCGCTGTCGTGACGCCGAGGGCACCTTCTTCCATCGCCTGACGTACAAGACCACGCATCTCGGTGAGTTGGGCGGCGTTCGGCTCCACGTCATTGGCGCCGAGCACGTACTCGCGGATCGTGCCCGCGCCCACGAAGGAGGCGATGTTGGGTGTTATGCCCTTCTTTTCGAGTTTTGTGAGGTACTGGCCGAGTGTGGTCCAATCCACATCGATGGCGGAGTCCGACATTCGGCGCAGATCCGCCTTCATCGTGTCATTGAGCGGGCCCATCGACATCTCGCCCATGACCTCGAGCGTGACGCCCTGGCGCAGGTCGCTCAGCGCCCGGCCGTCGATCAGCAGCGATTCCTCCGGGTGGGCCAGCATGTTGATGAATCCAGGTGCGACGGCCTTGCCGTGCGCATCGAACTCGACCTTGCCCTTGCCCTTGGCATGAGGGCCCGCATAGACGATGCGGTCACCCTTGATCGCCACGTCGCCCACATAGGGGACATGCCCCGAACCGTCGTACACGGTGCCCTGACGGAGCACGGTATCGAACTCTGGGGTGGAGGCGGTGGCGGTGGCCGTACCTAACACGGCGCAGACCAACGCGGCGAGGGGCCGGCTGAAACGGTGAGGCAGCATGGAAGTCTCCGGGGAAAAGGCGGGGCCCGACCGACGGGCCCCGCAACCGACCAATCAGTAGCGCGTACCGAAGTGCATCAGGTGGTACACATAGGCAAGCCAGAGGAATACAAGGCCGCTGAGGGCAAGGGCCACCGACCAGGTTTTCGCAAGCAGCGGGCGACCGTGCGTGAACGCCGCACGGGCCGAGAGGCACAGCACGATCGCGCCGCCCCAGTAAGCGACGACCGACAGGGCCTGCATCACGTGCAGCATCCAGTCCATGGACGAGGTAAAGCCAAGGCTTGCCGATCCCCAGGCGATCAAACCGACCCAGGCGGCACTCACCACGGAAATGGCGGCTGCGGCGATGCGTGAGTTGCGATGCGCGCGCAAGGCATCCCCCGAAAGCGGCAGGCGAACGCCGTGGCGACGGCGCGTGATCGCGGCCACCGGCCAGAGCAGTGCGGTGCCGAACACGACGATGAGGGCCGCCATCGTGGCGGGCATGAGCCACCGCATGGACCGCCAGGCGGGCGCCGGCTCGAACACCATGAAGGGGGAGAGTTCGTCGGCGCTGAAGCGGACGATCCGGCCATTTTCCACCTTGGCGGCCAGGCGATTGAAGGTGACCGGATCACGCCAGACGTAGGGCGCCACTTCGACGTACCGGCGCGGTACCTGGTTCTGCCCCTTCAGCATCGGCATCGAAATCGTGCCGTCGCCGTTGTCGACGATCTTGGTCGGTCCGAGCAGGCCAACGAAGCTGAAGAAGTTGGTTTCCGGACGACGCGAGCTCTCATACGAACCGGCGATCTGGGCGGCATGCGCCTTGGCCGTGGCCTCGTCGATCGGCTTGACCTCGTGCGGTGCGGGGAAGTAGCGGTTCAGGAAGCCTTCGAACAGCGGGCCGCGCAGCGAGGCGCCCTCGCGCCCGGCGCTGTTGACCGAGACGAAGAAGCCGACGTGATCGTCCAGCAGCAGGTGCAGGTAGCTGTGGAAGTACTGTGTGTCACCGCCGTGGCTGATGACGCGATGCCCGTTGTAGTTTTGCTCGTAGAAACCCAGGTCCATGCGGTTGAGTGGCGGGATCATGTCGGTGGGCGTGCTGTGCATCAGCTGCGCGGTGGCGTCGGAGAGGATGCGCCCGCCGGGCGACGCGCCGTTGTCGAGGTGCGCCATCATGAACCGCGCCATGTCCTCGCCACTGGCCGCGAGGCTTCCGGCCGGCGCCGGCACCACGATCTCGTACGGCTTCGCCGGCTGTGAGGCCACGGCGTAGCCATTCGACATGTCAGGCGCGAGCGTGGCGGGCAGCGGTTGGCGGAAGCTGGCGTGCTGCATGCCCAGCACGGCGAACAGATGCTTCTCGACGT
>CAXBRZ010000130.1:0-7097 GCA_963978075.1 uncultured bacterium
GCAGGCGATTTTGCCGGCCGTCCGCTTGAACGTGTCTTCCAGCTGGTTCAGGTCGTTGGCCTGGACGAGGTGCGCGAAGCTGCGCACGCCCAGCGGAATACCCTGACTGTAGGGCATCACTTCAGGGTCGCCCTGCTGCGACCATTTCTCCATCGGCGTGTACCACATCGCCGCGTCAAACAGTCCGTGGTAGCTGCCTTCGAGAATGATGTACTCGTCGCGGCCGGTGTACGCGCGCGCAAGGCGCAGGCCCGCCATGACCGCCTCCGTGCCGGAGTTCGAGTAGCGCACCAGTTCTGCGGCGGGGACCATCTTGGAGATCCGCTCGGCCACCCGGTACTCCCGCTCGGTGGCGAGCGCGAAGACACCGCCGACTTCCATGCCTTCGCGCGCCGCGGCATCGACCTCCGGATGCGCATAGCCAAGGATCGCAGGACCATAACCGAGCCGGTAGTCGACGTAGCGATTGCCGTCGATGTCCTCGATGCGGGCGCCGCGCCCTTGCTTGACGTAGATCGTGCGTTCCTCGCCCCAATAGCGGAAATTGGAGGCGACGCCGAGTGGCAGGCGTGTCACGGCTTTGTGCCAGTGCTGGTTGCTGCGGGTCAGGTTGCGCGGCATGGGGGCTCCCGTCGGTCTCGGACTTCTGAAGAGGCCACGCTAGCACCTGCGAAGCACATGCGTCCACGCTGTTTTATATGAACGTTTAATAATTTATTTGCCGCGTCGCAACATCGGCACCGGCTTGTGCAGGACAGGATTTTCAATGAAAAATATTCAATAAAAATAGTGATATAGACTTATTTTTGCGTGCAGGCAGGGGTCGATCAAACCTCTCATGTGGTTGTCTTTGAGGGTCTTTCCGGCGTAGATTGAACGGAAATATACAAACTTTGGATTCCAAATGAGCGATTCGGTGCCAGCGCCGCGGCGCGCGCTTCCGGCCTGGGTGTACCGCCATCCGGACATGACGCGCCTTGAAATCGCGAGAATCCTGCGTCCGAGTTGGCAGATTGCCTGCCACGTCAATTCCGTGCCCCTCCCGGGAGACTACCTGGCGGTCGACCTCGGACCTGACAGCCTCGTCGTCCTGCGCGACCGGGACGGAACGGTGCGGGCGTTTCACAACATCTGCCGGCATCGCGGCGCCCGTCTGCTGGATGGCGGCGGTCGTTGTCCGGGTCCGATCGTGTGTCCTTACCACGGGTGGAGTTATCACACCGACGGTCGGCTTGCGGCCGTGCCCCTGCGGGACACATTCCCGGGCCTTGACCGGACGCAGCACGGCCTCGCGCCCGTCCATGTCGAAATCCTGCTGGGTCTTGTATTCGTCTGCGTCGCGGACGTGCGGCCGCCCTCGCTGACGGACACGTGGGGGCCGCTCCTCGACGAACTGTTGCCGTACCGGATCGAGCAGATGCAGCCCCTGGGTCCCATAGGGCTCGAGGACTGGGATGTCGACTGGAAGATCGCGATGGACAACTACCTCGAGTCGTATCACGTGCCGGTCGGTCATCCTGGGCTTAATCGCCTGGCCGTGCCGGATTACGAAGACCAGCGGGGCGTGCCCGGCGTGGCACGCGGCATCGGCTGGTTGAGAGAGACGCGATCGTCCCGCTGGAGCGAGCGCGCCTATCAGGAACTCTTGGCGCGCACCCCCATCGACCTTCCCGACCCCCTGCGCAGATCCTGGCGTTTCTACAGCGCGCTGCCGAATCTGGGGATCGACCTGTATCCCGAGCAGGTCGATTTCTTCCAGATCCTGCCGCGTGGCCCCGGGAAATGTTCCATCCGGTATGCCTTGTTCGGGCATGCGGATGAACGCAGGGAGATCCGGGTACTGCGCCGACTCGGTGCGCGTATCAATGCCGCGGTGAACGCCGAGGACCGTTGGCTATGTGAGCGGGTGCAGCGGGGCCTCGAGTCACCACAGTATCGCCCGGGTCCGTTGTCAGGTTTGGAAACCTGGATGTTTGAATTCCACGATTTGCTGGAACGTGCTATCCCTGAAATCCGGGCGGATGCTCCGCCAGCACAGTTCGCCTAGTTCGTCCAGCTCGCAGGAGCGCGTCATGAGCCACCAACACACGCAGGATCCCACCGCCGGCGACTTCAACGGCCTGCGGCACGCGGTCGATACCTTGCCGAGCAGTTGGTATTACGACGCGGACCACTACGCACTTGAGCGCGGGGCCATCTGGCAAAAGCAGTGGATATATCTTTGCCGGGCGGATTCCTTGCCGGAGTCCCGTTCCTTCAGGACCTTTGATCTTGTGGGTCAGCCCGTGCTGCTGGTCCGTGATGAATCAGGCGAGATTCGCGCGTTCTACAACGCCTGCCGCCACCGCGGCGCGGCCCTGTGCCGCGACGCCGAAGGCCGCCTGCCGGCCTCCGGCATTACCTGCCCGTATCATGCGTGGAATTACCGCTTGGACGGGCAACTGGCGCGCATTCCGACGGGCGGCCGGCCCCATTACGTCAAGGTTGAGGACGTCCATCTACACCCGATCGCGGTCCAGGTCTGGCGCGGCTTCGTCTACGTGAATCTTTCCGCCGCCGGGGCGATACTCGGCGGAAACTTCAATGCCAACCTTGACCAATTCGACCGCTGGCCTCTGGAGCAACTGGTCGTCGGACATCGCCAGACCAAGCGCATCCGCTGCAACTGGAAAGTGTTTTGGGAAAACTACAACGAGTGCCTGCATTGTCCCGTCGTGCATCCCGGACTCGTGGATGCCGTACCCATCTATCGGCGCGGCATCATGGAACCACGCGACGACCCTGCGTGGCGCCGACATGAAGGGTCGGAAGACCCGCTTCACCGGGGCGGCATGAAGTCTGACTCGGTGACGTGGACCCTCGACGGCCGGTCGCTCGGCCACGAGTTTGAGGCACTCACCGAGGCTGAACGTGCGGTCGGTTATCACTACATGACCAGTCTGCCGTCACATTACCTCGTCCTGCATGTCGATCACGTCCGTTCCTCCCGGATCCTGGCGCTCGGGCCGGAAGAGACCGAACTTGAGATCGAGTGGCTTTTTCCGCGATCTACGCTGGCGGACCCGTCGGTCGACATTATGCGTGCCTGCGACTTTTCGGCGAAAGTGATGCAGGAGGATGCTGAGGTGTGCGAACTGACGCAGCGTGGCCTGCGGGCGACTCCCCACGTGAAGGGAATGCTCATGCCGGAGGAATACGACGTCTGGCGCTTCCAGGAATGGGTGCGAGAATCGCTCGGCATCCCCTGATGCCGAGCGGAACGTCTTCGCTCAGCCGAGATGGATCCAGGCTGATTTCGTCTGCGTGTAGCTGAGCAGGCTTTCAAGGCACTTGTCGCGTCCCTGACCCGACTGTTTGTATCCACCGAACGGCTGTGTCATGTCGCCATGGTCGAAGCAGTTGACCCAGATCACACCCGCCTCGAGGTCACGCACCGTCTTGTGGGCGGTGACCAGGTCCTGCGTCCAGACCGAGGCCGCGAGTCCGTAGATGGAATCATTCGCGATACGGATCGCCTCGGCGAGGTCATCAAAGACGATGACCGAGGCCACGGGCCCGAAAATTTCCTCGCGCGCGATCGTCATCTGGTTGGTGACACCCGAGAAAAGTGTCGGATTGACGTAAGCGCCCGGAAGTGCCGGTCGATTGCCGCCAAATTCCACTTTGGCCCCTTCACGGACGCCCGTCTCGATCAGGCCGGTGACGCGTTCGCAGTGGGAATGCGTGACCAGGGGGCCGAGATTGGTTTCAGGGTCGAGCGGATCACCGGCCCTGTAGGCATCCGCCCCGGCACGGCGGAACTTGTCGACGAACTCGTCGGCGATGGAGCGGTGAACGAGGAGGCGTGACCCGGCATTGCACACTTCGCCCATGTTGCCGAAGATGCCGTTGATGGCATAGCTCACCGCGCGATCCATGTCGCCAAGATCCGGCAGGAAGATCTGCGGCGACTTGCCGCCACACTCGAGGCTGACGCGCTTCATGTTGGAACGGCCTGCGGCGACCAGCATGAGCTTGCCGACCTCGGTCGAGCCGGTGAAGGCGATCTTGTTGACGTCCATATGCATCGACAGCGGTGCACCGACGGTTTCGCCGAGACCATTGACGACGTTGAACACGCCAGCGGGTCCGCCGGCTTCCATGAACAATTCGGCCATCAGCAACGCCGACAGCGGCGATTGTTCCGCAGGCTTCAGGACGACCGAGTTGCCGGCGGCCAGCGCGGGCGCCACTTTCCATGAGGCCATCAGCAGCGGATAGTTCCAGGGCACGATGCAGCCGACCACGCCGAGGGGCTCGCGCAGGATGTAGTGGAAGGCATCCGAGGCGGTGCTGGTGACGCTGCCGTCGATCTTGTCCGACAGTTCGGCGAAGTAGCGAAATGTCTGGGACGAGGAGGGCACATCGATCGACAGCATGTCGCGAACCGGCTTGCCCATGCACAGCGTGTCCAAGAGTGCAAAGCGCTCGGCATTGGCGTCGATCAGGTCGGCGTAGCGCTGCAGTACGGCCATCCGCTCACGTGGCGCCATCCGCCGCCATGCGCCGCTGCGAAACGCCGCCCGGCCGCTTGCCACGGCGCGGTCGACCGTTGCGCTGTCGCCGGAGGCCACGGTGCATAGTTCGGTGCCGGTGGCGGGATTGATGACGGCGAAACGCGCGCTGCCGCCCGCCTCATGGGCGCCGTCGATGAAGTGGCCGGTGGCGTATTGCAGCGCGGCTGCACGGGCGTGCCAGTCTTGGGTCGTGAGAGTGCTCATGGAAACTCCGTCATCCGTCTGAAGGGCGGTCATTCCGCCGGGGTCGTCAAAAATCGGGTCCTGCCCAGCGTCTGCGCCATGGCGTCGGCATCCACGCCTCTCTGCACTGCCGCAGCAAGACGCAGGCCTTCCCGCAACAGGCGGCACAGCAGATAACGCTGAATCCGCGCTTCTCGTGTGCCGCCGGCCCGATCATACCGCCACTGGCGCACCCGGGCTGCGCCGGACTTGATCGGGTGTATGGCCGTGACCGTCAACCCGGCAAGGCCGGTGTCAAGAATCTGCCCCGGTGCCACCCAGTATTGCGCACTCGCCGCGCCGGGTGCGGAGGCTTCGAGAGTCCGCAAGCGGTCAGCGGACCACCCCGCGACGCGCCCGAGCGGCGCCCGCCGGGTCATCGTCTCTGCAGGTCCCCACAGGTCGGTCAGCACCTGCCAATCGGCATCGACCACGTGATCGACGATCTCCGGGCTGCCCAATTCCGCGGCATTGGGCGCGACAAGGGTGGGCAACGACGCAGGAGAGGCGTTTGAAGAGGACGTGGCCGCCCAGATCAGGCCATCGAGTGACAGGCAGGCGCGGCCTGGCAAAGGCGATTGGGCAGCGTCGCCCGGTGCACCCGCAAGGTCCCACTGCAGACCGTGGGCGCGGCATTCCAGCGAGTCCAGGGCGCGGGCGCCGGGGCTATCGAGCACGACGTGGGGACGAACCGGGCAACGGTTGGCCAACGCGTGCAGCGTGCCATCGGGTGATCGCGACAGAAGGAGCGACTCAAGCGGTGCCTCCACAGCCAAAGCACAGCCCGCCTTCAGGTCGATCGCGCGTCCTGCATACACCCAGCCCTCGACGAGTGGGTCGCGGCCCGGGCCTGCGTGCCGGTGTCGACCGAAGGAATGGGGGAATACCGACCGCAGGTAGTTTTCCGCCCTGCGGCGCGATCCTCCGCGATCAATGGCGGACTCCGTCTGAAACGCGAAGCCCTGCCAGAGCATTTCCAGGGTGCCGATCAAACCAAGTGCGATGGCGTCGGCGTCGACGTCACCGGACGGCTCCCGCTCCAGCAACCGGCGGGTGAGATCGTGTACCAACGCCTCAAACTTCGCATCGCGTGCGCCGCAGATGTCGTAATACTCCTGCCGTGAGCTCGCCTCGCCCCAGAACGAATACCAGACCGACACCTTGCGGGTGCTGGCCAGTTCCGCACCGAGGTAGAGATCGACCAGCAGGTTCAGCGCGCGCACCGGGTCGTCGATACGCTCGGACACGGGCAGGAGCAGCCGCTGTTCGAATTCGCTGGCAAGGAACTCGAGCGATGCGACCAGCATCGCGTCCTTGGAATCGAAATAGAACCGGACAATGCCAGGGGAAAGCCCGGCCAGGGCAACCACCTTGTCGACGGTGGTTTTCGAGGGCCCGTACAGATGCAGCGCCGAGATGCAGGCGTCGATCAGGTGCGGCCGGTGCCGGGCCCGTGCCGTGCGCGCCGTCGCCACCTGTTTGGTCTTGCGCCGTGCCATCACCAACCCCCGCTGTGACACAGGGTGGCGGGACTACCGTCCTGCATTGACCTCGGGCAGACTCGTGTCATCGGGGACATGCGTACTTCTTGGGGGAGGGCAGGTAGGTGGCAGACCATAGGGCGGGGCTGATGGCTCGGTACGGCCGATGGCTCATTATCCTGCCGCCGCTGGTCTTTCTGCTCGTATTCTTCCTGATCCCGTTCGGATTCGCACTCAAGATCAGTTTTGGCGAGGCTGCCCTGCGGATCCCCCCCTTCACCGACCTGATGGGGCGTGGGGCAGATGGCCATTGGGTCTGGCAAGGAACCTGGGCCAGCTACCGCTATCTCCTGACCGACGACGTTTACATCGTTTCGCTGTTGTACTCCGTCCGGACGGCCTTCTTTGCCACCCTCCTTTGTCTGCTCGTCGGCTATCCGATGGCCTATGCGATGTCGCGAGCCTCCCGTTCAACCCAGAACATCCTCATGATGGTCATCATCCTGCCGTTCTGGACGTCGTTCCTTCTGAGGGTGTACGCGCTGCAGAGCCTGATCCGCGACAACGGACTTGTGAATGCCGTGCTTTTGCAGTGGGGGATCATTGACCACCCGCTCAGGATGATGCACACGACCTTCGCGATCTATCTCGGCATCGTCTACTCGTACCTGCCGTTCATGGTATTGCCGCTGTACGCAACCCTGGAGAAACTCGACCGGACTTTGCTGGAAGCCGCCGCCGACCTGGGTGGCCGTCCGTTGCGGGCTTTTTTTGATGTGACGCTGCCGTTGTCGGTTCCGGGCATTGTTGCCGGATCCATGCTGGTGTTCATACCGGC
>CAXBRZ010000131.1:0-6977 GCA_963978075.1 uncultured bacterium
GATTCCGTTGGATCCCAACTTGCCGCCGTCGCTGCTGCTCAGCCAGACGACCAAACGGTTCTGGTACGGTCTCGGCTACAACTTCAGTTTCTGAAAAGTCCCGCCTCATTCGCATTCGTGCGGGACTATTGCCTCAGCGCCTGATACCCGCGCCCTTCCAACTGACGCTGCTATGGCAGCGGGCGCAGTCCCGGCCAAACCCACCGTGGTGGACATCATCCCGGGCGTGGCAGTCGCCACACTCCTTGGACAGCTTGACTTCGTCGGCCGGTTTGACGTGACAACTCTCGCAGGAAATCTTCGCGTGCGCTCCCTCAAGGGCAAAGTGTGTCGCCTTGCCATGATCAAACTGCCAGAACTTCCAGCCGTTGGGGTTGTGGCAGGTTGCACAGGCCTTGCCGAGATTGCCTTTGTGGACGTCATCGGCCTTGTGGCAGCTCACGCACTCGCGCGCCGTGTTGCGGTAGGCCCGGTTCGTATGGCACTCCTCGCAACCGACCGAGGCGTGCAGCCCGACCAGCGGAAACCGCGTCATGTCGTGATCGAAGCGGACCTTGTCCCGCCACCCGGACTCCACGTGGCATGAGCCGCACTGCGTGCCCATGGAACCGTGGTGGGTGTCATCCGCCTTGTGGCAGCCGGCGCAGTCCTTGGGCAACTTGGGACCGGTGATCGGGCCCGTGTGACAGGCGTGACAGTTCACCTTCTCGTGTTTGCCCTTGAGCGCCCAGTGCGCCTGCTTTTCATGGTCATAACGGGCATCCTTCCACTTTTCCTCGGTATGACACTGTTTGCAGTCGTCCCCGAAGCGTCCGCCATGGCGGTCGTTTGCGCCGTGGCAGCCTGAGCACTGTTCGGGAACCTTGGCCTTCATGTCGCCGGAACGGTGGCAGGCATCGCAGGCGATCTTGGCGTGGGCGCCATTCAGGGCAAAATGCGCCAGTTTCGCGTGATCGTAGGTTGCCGTTTTCCACTTGTCCGTATTGTGGCAAGACCCGCAGTCGGGGCCGCGCCCTCCCTTGTGGGAGTCGTCACGCGCGTGACAGGCCACGCACTCCTTGGGAGTGTTCTTGTAGGACGTGTCGTGATGGCAGTCCGTGCAGCTGGCGCGCGCGTGCGCATCCTTGAGAGGGAATTGCGTCTTGGAGTGGTCGAAATCCGTCTTCTTGAAGCTGACCGTGTTGTGGCACTGACCGCAGTCCTTGCCCAGCTTGCCCTGATGGGCATCCTGCTTCTCGTGACAGCCAAAACAGGTCGTGGGGGCTTCGCGGAATTTCTTGCCGGCAGCGTGGCAGTTGGCGCAGGCGACCGTCTGATGTCGGCCCTCCAGCTTGAAGCCACTGATCGAGTGCTGGAAGGATTCGCGGTCGAATCGCACGATGTCTGAAGCGCGCCCCTTGTGCTCCGTGTGGCAGGCGGTGCACTCGGCCCCGGGCTTCACGCCATTGCCGTGGAAGCCGCGTTTGTTCTTGAGGTCGCTCGCGATGTCCTTGTGACAATCGAGGCACAACTGTGTCTGTCGTTCCTTGTGGGCGCGATCATGACACTTCACACAGTCCGACTCGTACTTGGCGTGCGCCTTGGAAACTTCGCCGGGCATCAGGATCTTCTCGATCGCCGTGGCCCCCGCGACCGAGGCGGTGCCGAGGCACAGCAGCGCGATGAGAAGCCGGATGATCGTGCGGCACTGGTGCATGGAGGCCCTAATAGAAATTGACCGCCAGGACATGGATGATGCCCGCGACGAGCAGCATTCCGAACAGCGGCAGATGCAGCACATGCCAGAGGCCGAACAAGCGTTCGCAGCTCTGGAATTCGGCAACACGACGTGCTGCCGCGAGACGGGCTTCCGCATACCGCCTGGCGGCATTCTGCAGTTTCTGCTTCTGCTCGGCGACCGCTTTGGAGGTCTGGGCGGCACGGTTGAGCGAGCGCTGGATGAAAACGCGTGTCTGGATGCGCGCCAACGCCCAAAGGAGCAGTGCGGACAGCGCCTTGGGCACCAGAGGCATGCTGAAAGAGATCGAATTTTCCGCAGCATCGAGGCGCTCTGCGAAGCCGGGCAGCAGGCGGCCGGCGCCCGTGCCCTCGAGACGGATCCTGCTGGCCTGGAAGTGGATCTCGTCGAGATTCGCGCGGCTGCCGTAAAGTCCGAAATGGATGCGGCTGTAGAGATAGCGGCCGACAAGGCCGCTCGAGGACACAACGATCATCGACCACAGGGCAACATTGGAATTGGTGGCGCCCATCCGGTAGGTGCAGTGGTAGAGGATGGCGACGGGGCCGGCAACCCCGAGGATCATGTGGATCTGGAACCAGATGCGCGCGGAGCCGAGGAACGCGAATGCCCGTACGCGCTTGCGCAAGGGGTAGATCAGCAGCAACACCATCAGGGAGCCGCCGATGATGCCCAGCCAGTAACCCAGCCCTGACCGCGGAGTGATGTAGTCGCGCAGTGGCAGCGACCAGCCTGCAGCAACGACGATGACGGTGAGCAGTACGCCTGCCAACGTGGAGTTGAACCTACGGGATTCCGGTGCTTCTGAAGGATTTATCGCCTGTGCACTCATGGCTTTGCTGGCCCTCCACGCGCGAGTTTGTCGGCCTCGTCGAGGTTTGTCTGGACAATTTTGGCATCGCCGGAGTCGGCGGGTAAGACCTTCAGCAGCCGCCGCCACAGGTCGGCTGCCGCCGCGTAATGCTGGCCCTGCAATTCAAGGCTGGCCTTCAGCCACAGCGCCTTCGGGTGCTCTGCGTCAAGTTCGAGCGCCCGGTCGATCGCGGCCTTGCCGGCGTTCAAATCACCGCCGGCGGCAGCCGCCTGGGCGTCGCCAAGGTCCGCCCACCCGTCCGGGTCGAACGGCGCGGCCTGGGTGATTTCCCGAAAACGGTCGGCAGCCGCGGCGTAGTTCTTGGCCCGGCGGGCTTCCTCCGCCTGCTTGTGCAGGTCGGCGACCCGCCCGGAGCCGGCTTCCGCCGGGCCCCCGCTCGCGCTGTTTGGCGCAGCCGATGCCTGCGGCACCGAGGCCGATGCCTGTGGCGCTGAGGCCTCGGGGAGGTGGATGTGGCTGGCGGCCAGGTAGGTCATGGCGACCCCAAGAGGCGCGATGACCACGAGGGCGAGCGCGACCCGAGGGAAACCGCGCCGATGGCTCAGAAGGGCGGCCGCCAGCATGGCTGGCAAGGAAAGGACGGTTGCGGTCAGCTGCAGCGTCAAGGCGATGTTCCGTGTGGGCGGCGCCTGCCCGAAGGGGGGGCCATTGACGGCGCAGGATATCAGTGCGGGCATGGGGCCTGACAGGGGGCGGCGTCGCTGTGTCGCGACATATTCCGCAGATGCGGAACTGGCTCACGTTTTGGCACTCTACCGCTGGCCCGCGCAGGGGGATTAAGACAAATTAGCGGCCGCCTGCCGCAACCGCCGCAGGTCCGTTTTTCCTCCACTCCCGAAGTGCTCATGGAATACCTGATCTACTCCGCTCCCCTGGCGATCTACGTTGTCTGGTATTTCATCAGCCGCTCACGGCTCAAGCGTCAAAGCTTCGTGGCCCAGAAGGAGGCGCTGGAGGCGGGTTTGACCGAGCCGGCGTCGCTGCACCCTGCGATCGACTACACCAAATGCATCGGCTGCGGATCGTGCGTGAATGCCTGT
The DNA here is from genome assembly GCA_963978075.1 of uncultured bacterium. Lineage (GTDB taxonomy): Bacteria > Pseudomonadota > Gammaproteobacteria > Steroidobacterales > Steroidobacteraceae > CAIKZZ01. Next base: position 3,653 of record CAXBRZ010000131.1, read on the forward strand.
CCCGAACAAAGCCACCACACGGTGCTCGGGATCATCGATGGCAAGGCCGATCTGGTGGGTCCGACCAACTGCATCGGTCACGGCGCTTGCGCGCCTGCCTGCCCCGTGGACGCGATCACGCTGGTCTTTGGTACCGCGCGCCGCGGCGTCGACCTGCCCCGGGTCAGCCCCTGGTTCGAGACCAACGTGCCGGGCGTCTTCGTGGCCGGCGAGCTGGGCGGCATGGGCCTGATCCGTAACGCGGTCGAACAGGGCCGGCAGGCCATGGCTGAAATCATTGCCCGTCGACCCCGGGCGGAGGCGGATGAACTGGACGTGCTGATCGTCGGCGCCGGTCCCGCGGGCTTCTCGGCCTCGCTGGCGGCGCTGGAGGCAAAACTGCGCTTCAAGACCATCGAGCAGGAATCACTGGGCGGCTGTGTGTTCCAGTACCCGCGCGGCAAGATTGTCATGACGCGCCCTGCGGTCCTTCCGATCGTAGGCAAAGTCAAAGTTTCCCTCACCACGAAAGAAGAACTTCTGCAGGTGTGGCTGGATGCCCGCAAGACGACGGGTCTTGAGATCAACGAAAATGAGCGAGTCGAGACCGTCACACCGGTGGGCGACAGTTTTCTGGTGAAGACGGCCAAGGGGGAGTATCGGGCTCGAACCGTTCTTCTTTCGGTGGGCCGTCGTGGCACGCCGCGCAAATTGGGCGTCAAGGGCGAGGACCAGTCCAAGGTGGTCTATCGGCTGATCGATCCTGAACAGTACACCGGCCAAAAAGTCGTGGTGGTGGGTGGTGGAGACAGTGCTCTTGAGGCCGCAGCGAGCCTTGCGGAGGCGGGGGCAACCGCAACGCTCTCCTATCGCGGCGACGCATTCGGCCGCGCCAAACAACGCAATCGCGAGCGTATCAAGGCGGCTGAAGCGCAGGGCTCGCTGGTCGTCATGCTGAAATCCGAAATCGAGGAAATTTGCGCCGACAAGGTGCGGATGAAGTACCAGGGCGGAGTCGTCGACATCCCCAACGACGCGGTGATCGTCAACGCCGGTGGCGTGTTGCCTACCGACTTCCTCAAGGGCATCGGCATCACCGTCGAGACGAAGTGGGGGACCGTATGACAGCCGCCCTGCTGCTGACGACACTGCTCGTTGCCGCTCCGGCCGCGAGTGCTGATCTGGAGCCGGCGCGGGATGCGTTGCGTCGCCATGACTACGCGCGCGCTGCGGAACTTCTTGCGCCGCTTTCCGCACAGGGAAACGCCGAGGCGGCGTATCAGCTTGCGCTTTTGTATCTGCCGCGTAGCCATGATGTGGGCCTTCCCGCCGATGCCTCCAAAGGCTGCGCGCTGCTGGTGGATGCCGCTACCCGAGGGTGGGCGAAGGCTGCCTACACGCTGTCCTCACAGGTGGAGTCCGGCGTCTGTACAGCGACCGGGCATTCCCCCGAGGAGTGGTCGGGTCTTGCGCAAAGCGGTGGCTTCAAGCCGCATGCGGCGATGACGGAGCCCGTCGCTGCAGGGGAACTCAAGGATCCTGCGACGCTGCTGCGTCGGGCGGCACAGGACGGCGATGTGGCAAAACTGACGTCGCTGCTCGCCCGGGTGTCAGCTGACGCGGCGGGCGACGACCGCCGCTGCGCATTGCACGATGCGGCCGAATTCAACCAGCCGGAAGCCGCGCGCGTGCTGCTCGAGCATGGCGCGACGGTGGATCTGCGCGACAGCGCGGGCGACACGGCCTTGTTGATCGCTGCCCGGCGTGGAGCCGCCCAGGTGGTGCGCCGTCTGCTTGCAGCGACGGCTGACCCGAATGCCGCCGATACGCGGGGCGGTACCGCACTGATGCTGGCGGCTGCCGCGGGCTCGAGGGATGCGGTTGCCGCACTGCTCGAGCAGGGCGCCGACGCGAATGCGCGGAACAAGGAGGGCCTGGCAGCACTGGATCTGGCAGAGCGTGCGCCCAAATCCCCCGACACAACAGCCATCCTCGCGGCCCTCAAATCAGCCGGAGCGACCGGAGTCGCGCGGACGGTCATCCGCGAAATGCGCCAGGACGACCGCTTCGCCGGATGGCCGGCGCTGCTGATTGCCTGCGAGCGCGACGATCTTGCCGCGGTGCGCAATGCGCTGGCGGCCGGAGCGAATCCCAACGCGACCGAACCCGGGGGCCTGCCCGCGCTGGCGGTCGCCGCGCGTGCCGGTCACGTCACCATCCTTCAGGCGTTGGTCACTGCCGGTGCGCGTACCGATGAGCGGACGGCGGACGGGGACACAGCGCTTGGGCTGGCCGTGAGGCGTCGGCAGGCCGCGGCCGTGGAAGCCCTGTTGGGCTTGCATGCGGATCCGAACGCCCGCCAGAGCCGGGGCGGGCTGCCGCTGGGTGTGGCGGCGGAAATGGGCGCATCCGACATAGTCCGGATGCTCATCGCCGGCGGCGCCAAGGCGTCGGTCGCCGACGCGCAGGGCAGGACGGCCCTCATGCAGGCGGCCGAACACGACGACGCGGCCCTCGTCCAGTTGCTGCTCTCGTCCGGTTCCGACCCGAAGCAGCGGGACGCGGCGGGCCGAACGGCCCTTGCCGTGGCGGCGGCGGCGGGAGCACAGGCCGCGGCAGGCGCCCTGATCGGATCCGGCGGCCTTGACGTGCAGGATGGGGACGGTCTCTCGCCCCTCTCGATTGCTGCCCAACGGGGGGCCAACGGCCTCGTCGCCCAGTTGCTCAAGGCGGGTGCGGGACGTGAGAGCCGGACGAAATCCGGGAACACACCCCTGATCGTCGCGGCAGGCGCCGGCCGGGTCGAGGTCATGCAAACCCTGCTGGGCGCCGGCGCCAAGTTGGACGCGCGGAATGATCTTGGCAATACGCCCCTCCTCGCGGCGGTTGCCGCGCGCCAACTGGAAGCCGCTAAACTATTGATTTCAAAAGGCGCAGATGTGCGGATACGTAACTCTGCAGCCCAAAATGCGGCCGATGTGGCCGCCCAGGTCAGGGACCCCGCCCTGGTGGCCCTGCTGGGCGCGAAACGCTGATTCCCACCGTGCACCCCTGACGCATCGAGGCGGCCCGGAATCTTTTCAGACCGACCCGTTGACAGGATGGTCTCCGAGGCCGAAAATGCGCGGCTCATTTGCCGGAGGGGTACCCAAGCGGCCAACGGGAGCAGACTGTAAATCTGCCGACTTATGTCTTCGAAGGTTCGAATCCTTCCCCCTCCACCACGTCACCGGTGTTCCGGTGGCGGGCGGGCAGTGAGACCGAAGCGGTAGGGCGGCAGTTGCGGCCTTGGCGGATCGGCTGATCGGTTAGGCGGGTGTAGTTCAATGGTAGAACCTCAGCCTTC
>CAXBRZ010000132.1:0-6957 GCA_963978075.1 uncultured bacterium
TGCCGGATACATAGGGCTTGAGGTTGCGGCGACGTGCCGCACGCTGGGCTTGAGCGTCGATGTGCTGGAAATGAGCGACCGCGTGATGAACCGGGTGGTCGCGCCTGAAATCTCTGCCTTCTACACGGAAGAACACCAGCGGATGGGGGTACGCATCCATACCCGCACCCTGCTCGCCGGCTTCGAGCCCTCGCGCTCGGACGCAGCACGCGTAGGTCGGGTCACCACGATCGACGGGCCCGAATTTCCTGCCGATCTGGTCATTGTGGGTGTCGGCGTCCTGCCGGAAACGGCACTGGCCGAATCTGCGGGCCTCGCCTGCGAAAACGGGATCGCGGTGGACGAACACACACGCACCAGCGACCCGGATATCTACGCCGCAGGCGACTGCGCGAACCACCCGAGTTTGCGCTACGGCCGGCGGGTACGGTTGGAGTCCGTCGACAACGCATTCGAGCAAGCCAAGGTCGCGGCTGAAAACATGTTGGGCGGCCGTGCGGTGCACGACCGCGTGCCGTGGTTCTGGTCGGACCAGTACGACCTCAAGTTATTGATCACCGGGCTGAATTTCGACTATGACAGGGCACTCCTCCGCGGAAATACGACGGACCGTTCTTTTTCCTGTTGCTACCTGAGAGGTCAGGAGTTGCTGGCCATGGACTGCGTCAATCGAGCCAAGGATTACATGGCCGCCAAGAAATTGATCGCGGAACGGGCCCACTTTGACCTCGGCCGTCTGAGCGACCCGGCAGTCGCTTTGGCAGAGGCGGTCGTTTCGCCCCCGTAGAAGCCCGTATCGGGGCCGGCCGCCAGGAGGGCCGGAGGGCGGATGCAGCGACCACCGCACGGCCTTTTACTGCAGTGCAAAAATAAGATTACAATGAGGCTGTCTGCTGCGGGAGTCGAGCGATATGTCCGAACGGCCAGCCACCACCGAAAAGGCCCTTGGCGCGATCCCCTCGGCCGCCCAGTCGGCCCTGCCAAGGGCACCCACCGCGGAGGCCATCGATCTGGCGTTTCAGGCAGCACTGGGCAAGCTGACGGGTGGCCTGTCCACCGCTGCGATGACGTCCGCGTGGGCGGAATGGGCAAAGCAGTTCGGGACTTCGCCAGCGGCGCAAGCGGCACTTGCCAGCGAGGGCATGCGCCGGGCGAGCGACCTATTCGACTTCTCCGTACGGGCCGCCGGCAGCACAAAGCTGTCGCCGACCGAAGGGGCGGGCACGGACGCCGATGCGCGTTTTTCGGCCGACGCGTGGTCGCAGTACCCCTTCAACGTCTGGGCGCGGGGCTTTCAGCACGCAACCGCCTGGCTCGGGTCGCTGCCGCGCGCCGTTGACGGCGTTTCGGGCAAGAATCTGGAGTTGGTGGATTTCACCATTCGGCAGTGGCTTGAGGCGCTCTCTCCCACCAACAGCCTCGCCACCAACCCGGAACTGATCGAGCTGACCCGTCAAGAAGGCGGTGAAAACCTGAGGCGCGGAGCCCGCAACCTTCTCGAGGACATCGCCCGCGTTGCGCGCAAGGAAGGTCCGGCGGGAACTGAAGACTTTGTGGTCGGAAAGGCCGTCGCCGCGACTCCCGGGCGAGTGATCTACCGCAATGACCTGATCGAACTGCTGCAGTATTCGCCGACCAGGGAGCAGGTCCATGCCGAGCCGGTGCTGATCGTGCCCGCGTGGATCATGAAGTACTACATCCTCGATCTTTCCGCGCGCAACTCCCTCGTGAAGTATCTGGTGGACCAAGGGCACACCGTTTTCATGATTTCATGGAAAAACCCCGTTGCCGAGGACCGCGACTTTGGCATGGATGACTACCTTGATCTTGGCCCGCTGAAGGCACTTGAGGTCGTCAACGCGGTTGTCCCGCAACGGAAAGTACATGCGACCGGCTACTGTATCGGCGGCACGCTGCTCTCCATCGCCGCGGCACGGCTGGCGCAGCTGGGCGACCAACGCTTGGCGAGCGTCACCTTGTTCGCAGCCCAAACCGATTTCTCGGAACCCGGCGAGCTCTCCTTGTTCATCAACGAAAGTCAGCTCGCTCTCTTGAAAGCGCAGATGCATCAGGAGGGGGTGCTGGATTCAAAACAGATGGGTGGTGCCTTTCAAATGCTCCGTCCGCGCGACCTCATCTGGCAACCGATGGTCCAGAGCTACCTCAAGGGTCAGCGAGATCCGATGATCGACATGATGGCCTGGAACGCGGATGGAACGCGCATGCCGTATCGGATGCACACCGAATACCTCTACCGCCTCTATCTTGACAACGAGTTGTCGACTGGCAGGTTCCCTGTGCACGGCACGCCCGTCCGGTTGTCCGATATCGAAGTGCCAATGTTCGTTGTCGGGACAGAGACCGATCATGTCGCGCCTTGGAAAAGCGTCTGCAAGGTCGGGAAACTCGTGAGCACCGTCGACTACACGTTTCTCTTGACCAGTGGCGGTCACAATGCGGGTATCGTCAGCGGCGCCGTACATCCGAAACGGCGGCACAGAATCATGACGCGCACCTCAGAGGCATCTAGTGGGTCCGTATCGGGGTGGTTTGCGAAGACTCCGCCGACGCCGGGAAGCTGGTGGCCCGTCTGGCAAGCGTGGCTCGCCGCCCATTCCTCCGGACTGGAATCCGCACCATCAATGGGCGCGATGGATCAGGGCTACCCGCCGCTCGAGGCCGCACCCGGTGAATACGTCAGAGGCTGATCACTGCACCCCGCTGAGCGCCTGCATGAGGCGATAGTTGAATTCCAGAGAGTCATTGAAAGCTGCGACCCCAATCCTTTCATCGCGCCCATGCTGGCGCATGTCCGCCTCGTCGAACATGGTCCCGGAAACGCCGTACGTCTTGAATCCGCCACGACGGAAATAGACGTTGTCCGAGGCGCCCTGAGACATGAACGGTACGACCGGAACGTTTGGCCAGAACTCCTGACTGATCCGCTCGACGATCGCAGTGATGGCAGGATCGAGCGGCTGCGCGGGACTGGCCAGCGGGCCCCACAGCGCCTTGACCGACACGCCCGGATCCCCGATCACGCGGGCGAATGTGGCAAGCACCTCCTCCGGGTTTTCGTCAGGCAGGAGTCTGCACTGGATGGTCGCGCTGGCTTTCATCGGCAACGCGCTTTCGCTTTGTCCACCCGAGATCAACGTCACCGGGCAGGTGCTGTGCAATTGCGCATTGATCACCGGGTTGTCGCGCAGGAGGTCCATGGCGGCGATGTCGCCTGGATTCAAAAGCAAGGCTTTGATTGCCGATGATTCCTTCGCAGGCATCCGATCCTGCATGGCCGCAAGATACCGACGGCTTGTTTCTCCGAGGCGCACCGGAAACTGGAAGGCATCAAGCTTGGCGACTGCGCGGGCAAGCCGGGCAATCGCGTTGTCGCGGCGCGGCAAGGAACTATGTCCGCCGGCGCCCTGGCTGGTGATTTCGTACGTCGCGTATGCCTTTTCGGAGGTCTGGATCGTATTCCACAGGGGCTTGCCGTCCAATGACAGCATTTTTCCCGCGTCGTCATTGATGACGAGATCCGCCTCAATCAGATCCCGGTGCTCGGCGACCATCCATTCGACGCCGTTCGCGTCCCCTCCCGCCTCCTCATCGGCATTGAAAAATGCGATCAGATCACGGTCCAGAGGCGCGTTTTCCCTCTTCAGCCGAATGAGGTTGGTCGTGATGATGGCCACCTCGTTCTTCACGTCTATCGCACCGCGCCCGTAGAGCCACCCCTCCTTTTCCGTCAACCGGAACGGATCAACACTCCAGGTATCGCGGCTTGCCTCCACGACATCAAGGTGCGCATTGAAAAGTATGGGCTTCCCATGGCCACGACCGCGCAGACGAACAACGATATTGACGCGCTCCGGACGCGGTCCGCCAACCCAGATGTCTTCATCGGCGAATCCGGCCTGCCTGAATCGCGACCTGAGCTCAGCCACAACCTGCGCGGTCCCCGCGGCATGGGTGGTATCGGTGCCGACGATTTCGGAAAAAATGTCCCGGGCCAAGGACAGATACTCCGGCGGGGACACTGGCCGCAACGGAGCAGACAGTGCAACGGAAATGCCGCCGAGCACCCCAAGCAGCAGTTGGGTGAAGGTGCGAAACACGAATTCTCCCTTGCAGGGTCCTGCGTCTTTCCGGATTGGCGGCCTGTCCTGCGGTGCTTGTAAGTTATCTGAGAATCAGGAGCAAATCCTTCGCGTCGACGTGCTGCCCTGGGCGAACAGTCACTTCGGCGACCTCCGCGTCGCGTTCCGCGCGGACGGCAGCCTCCATTTTCATGGCTTCGAGCGTGAGCAATGTATCTCCGGCGTGCACCTTCTGGCCCACCTTGACCGAAACGGTCACGACGTTGCCGGGCATGGGCGCCCCCACCTGGTTGCCGTCGCTGGGGTCTGCCTTGCGGGTAGGGGCCCTCCGGGCCACCTGGCTTCGATCAGCTACCCGAACCGAGCGCGGCTGGCCGTTCAGTTCGTAAAAGACGGTTCTGGTGCCGTCCTCGTGCACATCGCTGGTCGCGACGAATCGGACAAACAGCGTTTTCCCGCGCTCGATGCTGATATCCAGTTCCTCGCCGGCCGAAAGTCCATAGAAAAACGCGGGCGTCGGTAGCACTGACACGTCGCTGAAGTGGGACTTTTCCTTGGCGTAATCGACAAACACCTTGGGATACATCAGATAGGACGCGAACTCTTCATCGCTGATCGTTCGATCCACTTTCTTCTGCGCTTCAGCGCGCATCTGCTCGAGGTCGGCGGGCGGCATGACTTCTCCGGGACGCACCGTCATGGGTTGCTGCCCCTTGAGCACCTTGCGCTGCAAGCCTGGAGGGAAGCCCCCGGCCGGCTGCCCGATGTCACCACGGAAAAACTGGACCACGGACTCTGGAAATGCGACCTCGAAGGTGGGGTCCTCGACCTGTTCGCGCGTGAGCCCGGAGGTGACCATCATGATGGCCATGTCACCCACAACCTTAGAGCTTGGTGTGACCTTCACGATGTCACCGAACATCTCGTTCACCTCGGCATATGCACTCGCCACGTCGGGCCAACGGGCGTCATCAATGCCGAGCGATCGGGCCTGTTCCCTCAGATTGGTGTACTGGCCGCCCGGCATTCCATGTAGATAGACCTCGCTCGCACCTGACCGTATGTCGCTTTCAAAAGCGCCGTAGCAGTGCCGTACCTGCTCCCAGTATCCGGAGACCATTCTCAGCGCGGCCGGATCCAGGCCCGGATCCCGATCCGAATGCCGAAGAGCCGCAGCGATGGAACCGAGGTTCGGCTGCGATGTAAGTCCGCTCATGGAGTCGATGGCGGCATCGACTGCATCACACCCGGCCTCTACCGCCGCAAGGACGCTTGCGGCAGCAATTCCGCTCGTGTCGTGAGTGTGGAAGTGGATCGGCATCGACACTTCGTTTTTCAATGCGCTGATGAGCTGATGTGCGGCGGCCGGCCGGCACAAACCCGCCATGTCTTTTATCCCGAGCACATGAGCGCCTGCTCGCTCGAGTTGCTTTGCGAGGTTGACGTAGTACCGAAGCCCGTACTTGGTTTCCTTTGGATCGCAGAGGTTGCCCGTGTAACAGATCGCGGCTTCGACCACTTTCCCGGTCTCACCGACCGCATCGATCGCGACGCGCATGTTGTCGATCCAGTTCAGGGAATCGAAGATTCGGAAGACATCGACTCCGTTTTCAGCGGCACGCCTCACAAAATATCGTACGACGTTGTCCGGATAGTTTGTATATCCAACCGCGTTCGCCGAGCGAAGCAACATTTGCAAGAGCAGATTTGGCATGGCCTGCCGCAGTTGCGCGAGCCGATCCCAGGGATCTTCCTTGAGAAACCGCATCGACACATCGAAGGTCGCGCCACCCCAGCATTCGACGGAAAAAAGTTCCGGCAGCAGACTTGCGTAGCAGGGCGCGATCGCCACGAGGTCATGGGTACGAACCCGTGTTGCCAGCAGACTTTGGTGCGCGTCTCGCATCGTTGTGTCGGTAACAAGGACTCGGCGGGACTTCAGCATCCATTCCGCAAGGCCGGCAGGCCCTTGTGCATCAAGAATCTGCTTGGTGCCGCTTGCCGGCGCCGGCAATGCCACTTTCGGCGCGCGCGGTTCGGCGAGACGTGTCGGTTTCGGGCGATTGCGGACTTCCGGGTTCCCATTGACGATGATGTCGCCTAGGAAGTTCAGCAACCGTGTTGCGCGGTCCCGCCTCTTGGGAGTGGTAAAGAGTTCGGGAGTCTGATCGATGAATTTTGTTGTGTAGGATCCGTCAGCGAACGAGGCGTGATTGATGACCTGGTCCAGGAACCGGAGATTGGTCGTCACGCCCCGAATGCGGAATTCCCACAACGCCCGATGCATTCTGCGGACTGTTTCAGCGGCTGTCGGTGACCATGCCGTGACCTTCACAAGCAGCGAATCGTAGTACCGCCCGATGAAAGCACCGGAGTAGGCAGTTCCGGCGTCGAGGCGAATCCCGAATCCTGCGGGACTGCGATAGGCGGTGATATGTCCGTAGTCGGGAATGAAGTTGTTCTCCGGATCCTCGGTGGTAATCCGGCACTGCATGGCGTGGCCGCTCACGCGGATGTCTTCCTGCCGCGGCACCCCGGATTCCTCGGTGCCAATCACTGCGCCCTCCGCGACGCGGATCTGAGCCTTGACGATGTCGATGCCGGTCACGACCTCGGTCACCGTATGCTCGACCTGTATGCGCGGATTGACCTCGATGAAATAGAATTGTCCGGTATCGGCGTCCTGCAGGAATTCGATCGTTCCGGCGTTGCGGTAGCCTACGGCCCGGCCAATCTTGAGCCCCATTTCACACAGGGCGCGGCGCTGCTCTTCGCTGAGGAAGACGGTCGGGGCCCGTTCAACGACTTTCTGGTTTCGTCTTTGGACCGTGCAGTCCCGCTCCCATAGATGGACGAG
>CAXBRZ010000133.1:0-6918 GCA_963978075.1 uncultured bacterium
CTGGTCCGCCTTAGTGGCAGGCCTCGGCATCCTTGAAAGCCACCTTCGACTCGCCGGTGGCCGGGACGGTGATTTCGCAGGTCGACACGCCCGACGGCAGCATTGCCGTGAACTTCCACTTGCCCGGCGCCATCGGAATGGACGTGCCGGTGCCCGAGCAGGTCACGTTGTCGGCGCCTACTTTCAGGGAAACCGGCGTGATGAACTCCTTCGAATTGGACATCTTCGGCGCGTTCGGCAGGATCTCTACCGGGCTGACCTTGACGTTCACATCCTCGCAGGAACCCTGCTGGGTGATCGAATCGACCGTGACCACGGTGCGCATCAGCGTCGATGCATCTTCGCCGCCGCATCCTGCCAGGCTGCCAACGGCCAACGCCGCCGCGGTCAGAACGAAAAGGCGCGCCTTGCGGCTGGTGGTGAGAAACATGCGAATCCCCCTGAACTGTCAGTAACGGTTGGATGAGTGCAATCGGAGCACGGTCCCGATTGTAGCCTGAGCCGAGGCCGCAATAGCAATCCGTCCGTGCCTCAGCGCCAGGGGGTCTCCAGTTCCCAGAGAATCGGGTCCAGTCCCCGGTGCACATGGACGCCTCCGCCGATGTGACGGAACCGCCGTCGCAGGCGGCGCCGGTACCACTCCCCGCTGCGCCGGTGCACCGACTCGTCGGTTCTGGACTGGTCGGCCGCGTGGCGCCAGTCCTGCAGCGTCAGTACGCTCAGATACAGCGCGCCTCGACACAAGCGCGCGAGGTTGGCGATCGCCCGTGCAGCGGAGCGGTCGTCGAGGTACTGCAATACGTCGTGGCAGACCACAAGATCGTACGGTGCCGGACTGACATGGTCGGCCACCGAACCTTGGGTCCAGCCGTGCTCGGCGCAGAGGTAGGTGCTGTACTCGAGCCCGTCGTACCGGGCACCGGAAAAATGCCGCAGTAACGGCTCGCGCAGCATGCCAATGCCACAACCGGCGTCGAGAATCGTCCGTACCGGCAACTCCATGTACCGGACGATCCCTGCGATCAGGCCCGCGATCCGTTCGGCATCATCCTCGTCGGCGACGCGCGTTTGCGGATCGCCGTAATAGCGCCGGAAAAACTCCGCATCAAACCGGTCGGTGTCTTCTTGCATGTCCATGAACTCCCAAGCCCCTGCAGCATGCCACAGCAAAGACAGAGTTCGTGCGCTAGCATTCGACCGATGAGCGGGCACGACACAGGCGAGACGGTCAAAGCACTCTACGCAGGGACGCTGCCACCCGGCCAGGTGGCGCAAGCGATGATGACCGCGGAGCGACTGTTCCCCACCCGGCAGGTGGCCAACGGACCCGAACTCCGACCGTTGCCCGAGGGGCCGGCATTGCCGCCGCTGCGGATGTGCTGCGGCGGGCGTACCTATGACCTCGTGGATTATCTTGCGCTCAACAGGGTCACGGGCCTCCTGATCCTGCATCAGGGCGGGATACGCTACGAAGGATATGAACTCGGTTTGCAACCGATGACCCGTCATGCCTCTTTCTCACTGGCCAAGTCAGTCTGTTCCACCCTCATCGGCTGCGCGTTGCAGGATCGGTCCCTGACGTCGCTCGACCAGAAGCTTGGGCATTGGTTGGCGCCGCTTCGCGGCAGCGCCTATGCCGACGTGTCATTGCGGTCACTGCTCGCCATGCGGACCGGCATTGCCTGGGACGAAACCTACACGAGACCCGATTCGGACCGACGTCGCTTTCTCGAGGTCCAGCTGACGCGCAGCCCGGGCAGCCTGATCCGTTTCATGGCAGGTCTGGCGGCAAGGCCCACCGGCGAGCAGACGTTCAACTACAGCACCGGAGAGACGTTCCTTGTCGGCGCCGTGCTCGAGGCCGTGACCGGGCAGCCGCTGGCGAATTATTTGTCGGACCGGCTATGGCAGCCGCTAGGCATGCAGAGCCCGGCCACCTGGTGGGTGGAGAGTCCGGACGGCGCCGGCATGGGCGGCAGCGGCCTTTCGGCCACGCTACGCGACTACGGCCGCTTCGCACAGTTTGTACTCGAAGACGGCGTCATCAACGGACGCCGAGTGGTACCCGAGCATTGGTTCGCCGACGCGACGCGTACCATGCCCGACAAGGCACCCTACGGCTATCAGTGGTGGCTGCCACAGAGTGCGCATCCGCGACATGCCGGCGCATTCATGGGCATGGGAATTTTCGGCCAACGGCTCTACCTTAAGCCGAAGCAGAACCTGGCGATTGTCGTCCTCGCGGCCCGATCAAAGCCTTCGGATTCTCACGTCATTCCCGACGAGGACTTTTTCGGTGCGGTCGCCGAAGCCCTCGCGGGATGATCGGATCTATTCTCCGCCAGCACGTTTCCCATAACGGTACGTGAAGGACACCGCGAACACGTTCACCGTGTGCTGCGGAACCAACGCCCCGAGCGACAACAGATTGGTCAGCGACGCCGGAGTCACGCCATCGTACGCCCAATCGACAGCGGTATAGTTCTGGTAGGCATAGCGCACGCGGAACGTCAGGGCGTCCGACTTGGCGTAAGCCACGGTCAGGTGATAACTGTCAAAGGCCGTCTGGTTCGTCGGGAATGCCGCCAGCCCTCCTGAAGGTCCCACTGCCGTATCGCCATTCGCCTTGGCGTGCGTGTAATCCGCGTTGTAATCCCACTTGCCCAGCGTCCAGTGACCTCCGGCACCCACGTGCGTGTAGCGGTCACGGATATCCGCCATCCAGACGAGTGCATGCGCGTCATAGCGGCCTGCCTGTGATGAGGTCCTGTTCTGGTACCCACCATCCACATAGACAGAGAGCGTTTCTGACGGCGTCCAGGTGAGAGTGCCTGCTGCACGCCTCTCGCGGCCAGCCAGGAGGCCGAGCATGGAGCGACCGAAGCGGTCATTCGCTGCGGAGGCCTGCACTGAGAGCCCGAAAGTTTTCCCGGCCCATGTCGCCGACAGCTCACCGAAATCCCGGTCCCGGTTCGAAAGATTGTAGATGCTGACCAGAGGATCCTGGCCCACGAGGACGCGTGACAGGTCGACGCCAATCGCATCACGGTGCGCAAAGCCACCCTTGAGCATCACATCGATACCATGACCCGGGGTCCAACGGGCACGGCCGTAGGTACGGCCATCCTCGGTCTTCGCGACGACGGATTCCGTTCGATTGATGTCCCGGCGATCACCGGCGATCCCGATCGAGAGGTGGCGGAAGATGCGCCAATCGAGCGAGCCGTCGACAAAGGACCGTTCGAATCCGTAGTGAGGATTCTGCACCACCGTGCTCGGCGCCTGGTCCGTCAGATACTGCTGCCAGGCCGCTGTATTGCTGTCATCACGCCGTTCATCGTAGGAAGCGCGGCCGCGCGCAGTCCAGTGGCTGAAGGGCTGTGAACTGAAAGTGGCGGCAAAGTGCGTCAGAACCACCTTGCCGTCATACAGCGTATCCGGCACCGTCCCGCCTGCGATGGAAGGCACCAGCGGGGAATTGTTGGTCAACTCGGTCTGTGCGGCGGCAAACGAAAAACTGCTGTGCAGAGGCGCGAGCGTTGTCCCGGTCAGACTCCACTGACGGGCGTCGGTTTCCGCGGGACGCGACACCGCGCCGAACTCGGTATTCCCCGAGAGCGTCAGATATGGATCCTGAAAGGTCAGGAGCGGATCCGAGTTGTGGAACTTCGAGTCTGACATCATGAAGCGCACCGAGCGGCGCTCGCCTGACCAGTCGACGCCAGCCTCGACCGTATCCGTGTCGTAGGACAGCGGGGCGGCCAACTGGACGGCCTGGGTCAGAAAGCCGGCCCCGAGGATCTGATTGCCGGTTTTCTGCTGGCGTTCGAAGCGGGCGAAGAATCCGAATCCGAGACCGGCACGGATGCGGCCGTCCACCGAAACCGTGCGCCTTTCTGCAGCAATCCGAACCCCATGCAAGCTCGACTCCAGATCGGCCATGCCAGCAGGGCTGCCTGCCATGGTCCAGTTGGCCGGCAGCGTCTGCGTCATACCTCCGGTATACGGAGTAACCGTCGCGTCCTGGCGCGAAACGGGAATGCCGTCATAACGCAAGGTCAGATCATAAAGACCGAACGTGCCTGCGCGGATCATGCCGCGACGGCTGGACAACCCGGCATCGTCGATGGCGTATTCGACGTGACGACCGTTCTCGCCGACGTAATCGCCTGCCGCACTGAGATCAGCGTAAGCGCCTTCATGGTCCATGCCGTTGTAATAGCGCCCATAACTGGCATTGGCGCCGTCTGCATAGGCTGCGCCAACCGTTACGGAGCCGTCATAGCCCTTGTCGAACGGACACATCTCGCACTTCCAGTTGGCGAGATCCGGGGGTGGCGGCGGATCGGCGGCAAAGGCAGAGGTGGCTGCCAGTGCAGCAGCGATGGAGAGTCGGATCAAGTGACGCGGTGACATGTGGATACCCCGCTCAACGCATCAGCTTCGAACCGGAGGGATGGTTCGAGCCGTGGACCTTGGAATGACAATTGAGGCAACTGCCGGCCTGGAGGAACACGCCGCGCTGCACGCCTCCGCCACCTGGCAGGCCGTCAGGGCCGTAGGCGACGGAGGGATGACCTTGAACCTCGTGGCACTGCTGGCACAGGAAGGGCGGACGCGTCTTCAGCAATGACGGCTGGGTTGCGCCGTGTGCATCGTGGCAGTTGGAGCAGTCCTCGGCGACCGGCTCGTGCTCCCACAGGAACGGCCCACGATTTTCAGCGTGACAGGTCGTGCAGGTTTCGGTCACCGTGCTGCCCTTCAGCGCAGACGGGGCGTTGGAGCCGTGCGGGGCGTGGCAGCTGGTGCACCCCATCTTGCCTTCGACCAACGGATGGTGGGACGGTTTGAGGGCGTCGGCCCCGCGAGCCTGGTGGCAGCTCGTGCAGACCATCGTCTGAGTCTTGAAATCACGCACGGCATCTTTGGGCTGATGCAGCGTATGACAGTCCGCGCACGCCACCTGGCTGCCCGCGTGCGCATTGGCACCCCAGTGAGCCGCGTCCTTGGTGTGACAAGTCAGGCACTGTTCGTTCTGCGTGGCTTTCGGAGTATCGGATTTCTTGCCGAAGCGAATCACGCTCGGGCGAGTCTTTCCTTTCCCATTGGCGTGCGCATCTCCAGGTCCATGGCAAGACTCGCACTGCAGTTGGCCATGACCAAAGGGTGAGCGGGCGTCGGTCGGCCGCCCGTGGGCGGTTCGGAAGATGCCGGTAACGGCCGCCTCCTCATGGCAGTCAAGACACGTATCGGCGCCTTTTTCCGTGTAGGCAGCGGCCGGTCCTGCGGCATGGGCCGCCCCGGCAGCCATCAGTCCGCAGGCCAGTAGCAGCGTGCCGAGGAGGCGGTGGGTGTAAAGCGGTGAGCCGGTTCTCATGGTCTGGCCCTTCAGTTGTACTTGAACGAGGCGGTTTTATGGACCACCGCCACATCGGCTGTCGTGCCTTTGCCGTGGCAGACGCCGCAGGTTTCCGTCTGGTACTGCGGCAGGGTGGCGCCGTTCGCTCCCTTGATGTACTTCGGTGCTGCCGAGAGCACGTTCGGAGCCAGATACTGCAATCCGGCCGGGAACTGGTCCGCGATCACCACCGCACCGTTTTGCTTCATGTGCGTCTGTGCAGTGGCGTCCGTGTGGCAGGAACCGCACGCCGCTGCGTTCGCGGTAATGGCGATGTGCTTGGTGGGATCGTCCGGTGTCGCGCTGGCGTCGATGGAGGTGGCATAGACCTTGGCCGGATCCACCGGATAGAACGTGTCCGTCTTGTGGCACCCGAGGCAATTGTTGAGCACTCCGGGGAAGCCCAGATCCGAAAAGTCCACGATGCCGAACTTGTAGTTGTCGGAATGCAGACTGTGGATGAAGAACTTGAAGTCGACGGGCTCCGATACGTCCGTGTGCTTGGTGCCGTTGGCATCGAGGTAGGACACGCGTGGCGCCTGGGCAGGGTTGTGACAGGTAATGCACAACTGCACGTTGTTGGCGCGGGCGCCGCCATGGAGCTCGAGCGACTTGTGGCAGCGTAGGCAGTTGGCCGTGTCGACGACCTCCCGACGGGCGACCGCTTTGGCATCGCTGATCGGGAAATAGACTGCCGCCGCCGCCTTGATGGCAATGACGGCATTTTCGACCGGATCGTCGGCGCGCGCGATGTTCATGATCGCGCGGCCTTCGGTGGTCACTCCACCCGAGCCTCCCGCAACGACCGTGGCGTAGTTCGCGGGAATGGGTTTGGAGGCAACTGCAGAGTAGGTCCCATCGGCATTCGGTGCTACGGGTGCCAGTACATAGGTACCGTCCGCCTGCTTGGTGGCTGGCATGAATTCCACCAGCGTGGCCTGGGTGGCGGTGCTGGAGCCGGGGTTTGTGTAGTTGAGGGTCGAGTAGGCCACGCGAGCACGCACACGCGCCGCAGTCGCAGAAGTCGCGCCGGTAGCAAAAAACTGTGTCGTGAACGGCGCATCCGTGAGTTTCCACAGAGCCCCGGTGGTCGGATCATCGATGCGGAGGGTGACTTTCGGGTACTCGCCAGGCAGCACCTTACACGCGACGGTCGCCGCATCGCAGGCGGTTGCACCGGGTTGGGTTCCTGCAAGATCCTTGACCGCCTCGATCCTCACCACCGTCATGCGCAGATGTTGCTGCCGCTCCAGCGTCGGTACACCGTGCGAGGGCAGCACCTGCCAGTCCCCGGCATTGGCGGTCGAGTTCGGGCCGTGGCACGTGACGCAGTCGGCGTCCGTGACCGGTTGCTGGGTCGGGCCATGGTTGGCGCCGGTCACGAAATTCACGTCATCGTGGCACGCACCGCAAGCGGCGGAGTTCGGCACACTCTTGAAGTTGTCCGCATCCGGCGTCGCAGGGTCTGCTGCGTTGTGGCAGGTCTGGCAGTTGCGCGTGTCCTGCGGCCAGACGACACC
>CAXBRZ010000134.1:0-6906 GCA_963978075.1 uncultured bacterium
GGCGCGAGGCGACGCCGGCCGCCGCCAGCACCTTCTGCAGGCGCTCGCCGGTCACCCGGCCGCCTCGGCAGCCGGCGCCGGTGGCTCCCCGTCGGTGTCCTCGACGTCCAGATCGCCGCTCTCGACGAGTTCCGCCTGCACGTCGGCGGCTTCGGGCAGCTTGTCGGCGAACTCGAGCTGCACACCGAGCGTCTCGACGTCCTTCAGCTGCGCGAGCGTCGGCAGGTCATCGAGCGTACGCAGCCCGAAGTAATCGAGGAACGAGCGCGTGGTGGCGAGGAGCTCAGGCCGCCCCGGCACTTCGCGATGGCCGATGACACGCACCCAGTCGCGCTCGATGAGCGTGCGGATGATGTTGGGGTTCACGGCCACGCCGCGGATGTCCTCGATCTCGCCGCGGGTGATCGGCTGACGATAGGCCACGAGCGCGAGCGTCTCCAGAAGCGCACGCGAGTACTTCGCCGGGCGCTCGGCCCACAGGCGCGACACGGGCGCGGCGTAGGCCTCGCGCACCTGGATGCGCCAGCCGCTCGCCACTTCCTTGAGCTCCACGCCGCGTCCTTCGTAGCGCGCCAGAAGGCGCGTCACGCCCGCGTCGATAGCCTCGAGTTCCGGTCGGTCGAACTCGTCAAACAACTCGCGCAGTTCGACGGGGGTGAGTGGCCGGCCGGCGGCCAGAAGGGCCGCCTCGATCACGTTCTCGATATCGATCTCAGTCATGCGTCCTCACTCCCGGTGGCAGCCGGGGTCGGGGCCGGATCCGTGTCCGGCGATGGGGCGGCGTCATTGGCCGCGTTCGTTTCGGGTCGTGCCTGGGCGGGCCGGACGTGCAAGGGACCGATCCCGTCGCCATCGGCCTGCACGAGATCAAGGAGTCCCTCGCGCATGAGTTCCAGCACCGCGATGAAGGTGACGGTGACGCCCATGCGCCCCTCCTCGACCCGGAAGAGCGACGAGAAGCCGACGAACTCGCCGCCCTGCAGGCGCTCGAGGATCTCGCTCATGCGCTGGCGCACCGAGAGGCGCTCGCGTACCACGGTGTGGCTCGCGAACATCGCCGCGCGCTGGATCACGTCCTTGAACGCGAGCAGCATCTCCTTCAGCGTCACGTCCGGAAGCACTTTCACGACCTTGCGCTCGACGATCTCGGCGGAGGCGAGGTACACGTCGCGGTCGACGCGCTTCAACGCGTCGACGTCTTCGGCGGCCTTCTTGTAGCGCTCGTACTCCTGCAGGCGACGCACGAGCTCGGCGCGCGGGTCTTCCTCTTCCGCCTCGCCGCTGGACGGGCGCGGCAGCAGCAGGCGCGACTTGATCTCGGCGAGCATCGCGGCCATGAGGAGGTACTCGCCGGCGAGCTCGAGCTCGAGCGTCTGCATGAGCTCGATGTACTCAAGGTACTGGCGCGTGATCTCGGCGATCGGGATGTCGAGGATGTCGAGGTTCTGCCGGCGGATGAGGTACAGGAGAAGGTCGAGCGGACCTTCGAAGGCCTCGAGGAACACCTTGAGCGCCTGCGGCGGGATGTAGAGATCCTTCGGCGGTTCGGTCAGCGGCTCGCCGTCGACGATCGCGAAGGGCATCTCGCCCTGCTGCGGACTCGGCAGCGGGATCTGCTCGATAAGCGGCGACGGACCCTCGGCAAGCGCGGCCGCCTCGGCCGCGGCGGCGTCTTCCTGCGCGAGCGTCGCCAGCAGCTCCGCCGCCTCGCGCGCGTGCGCCTCGTCGCTGCCGTCCTCGGCGGGCATGTTCGGGGTGTCCTGCATCAGCGGTACTCGAGGCCGACCGCGGCCCGCACTTCGTCCATCGTATCGCGGGCGGCCTCGCGGGCCTTCTCGCAACCGGCCTGGATGATCTCACGCACCGCGTCGCGGTTCTCCTCGTACTCGCGGGCGCGGTTGCGGATGGTCTCGATCTCGACCACCACCGCGTCGATGAGGGGCTTCTTGCACTCGATGCAGCCGATGCCGGCCGAGCGGCAGCCGGCCGCGGCCCACTGGCGGGTGTCCTCGCCCGAGTAGATCTTGTGCAGGTCGAACACCGGGCACACCTCGGGGTTGCCCGCGTCGGTGCGCCGGGCACGCGACGGATCGGTCTTCATGCCCTTGAGTTTTTTCGCCACCGAGTCGGTGTCCTCACGCAGCCCGATGGTGTTGCCGTAGGACTTCGACATCTTGCGGCCATCGAGACCCGGCACCTTCGGGGTGGCGGTCAGCAGGACCTCAGGCTCGGGCAGGATCAGCCGGCCGGTACCCTCCAGATAGCCCTGCAGCCGCTCCTGGTCGGCGAGGGTGAGGTGTGCGTTGCCCTCAAGGAGCGTGGCCGCCTTCTCGAGCGCCGTCTCGTCGCCCGTCGTCTGGTAGGCACGGCGCAGCTCGCGGTAGAGCTCGGCGGTCTTGCCGCCCAAGCGCTTCAGCGCCTTCTCGGCCTTCTCCTCGAAGTCCTTCTCGCGGCCGTAGATGTGGTTGAAGCGACGCGCGACCTCGCGCGTGATCTCCACGTGCGCGACCTGGTCCTCGCCCACCGGCACGTACTTCGGCCGGTAGATGAGGATGTCCGCGCTCTGCAGGAGCGGGTAGCCCAGAAAGCCGTAGGTGGCGAGGTCCCGCTCCTTCAGCTGCTCCTGCTGGTCCTTGAAGGTCGGCACCCGCTCCAGCCAGCCGAGCGGCGTGATCATAGACAAGAGGAGGTGCAACTCCGCGTGCTCGGGGACCTTCGACTGGATGAAGAGCGTCGCCGCCGACGGGTTCAGGCCTGCGCCCAGCCAGTCGATCACCATCTGCCAGGTGTGCTCCTCGATCTGCGAGGTGTCCTCGTAGCCGGTGGTGAGCGCGTGCCAGTCGGCGATGAAGAAGAAGCACTCGTGCTGGTACTGCAGGTCGACCCAGTTCTTGAGCGCACCGTGATAGTTGCCGAGATGCAGGGCGCCGGTGGGGCGCATGCCTGAGAGGACACGGGCGTTTTGCGGGGGATTGGCCAAGTCAGGAGACTCCGACGAAGACGATTGGGATTCTAGGAAACGATGAAGAAGATGGCGCCCTGTATCCAACGTACAAACGGCACCAGCAACGAGATCACGCCCTGCGACTCGAGGAGCAGGAGGCCGATCACGATCCACTGCCCGTAGGGCTCAAGACGCACCAGCTGGCGGGCCGCCGACAGCGGCAGCACGCCCATCAGGATGCGCCCGCCGGCAAAGGGCGGGATCGGCAGGAAGTTGATGGCGGCAAAGAAGGCATTGATCTGGATGCCGGCCTTGGCCATCTCGATGACCCAGTAGGCGAACGTCCCCTGCCCGAGCCAGCCGCGCATGGCCATGGACCCGGCGAGCACCCCCCACAGCCACGCCATGAGGACCCCCGACAGCGGCACCATGGCATCGACGATCGCAAGGTCGACCCGCGGATGGGCGAAGTTGCGCGGATCCACCGGCGCGGGCTTCGACCAGCCGAACAGGAACGGCACCCGAAGCACCAGCATCAGCACCGGCAGCACCAGCGTGCCCACGGGGTCCGCATAGGTCAGCGGATTGAGGGGCACGCGGCCGCGCACCGCAGGCGTCGGGTCGCCGAGCGCGAACGCCATGCGGGCACGCGCGATGGTCGGCACCGTGACCGCCAGAAGCCAGGGCAGCACAATGACCGAAATCGCTTTAAGAATCTGCCCCAAGTCCATGAACTATATATCTTTCCTAAACCAAGATACTCCACAAGCACGGCCGCTGACGGCCGCCTTGGGAGAGGGTCGGGATTATACGGGAGCCGGCGGGGCTACGCTTCGATGCCCAAGCGGCGGGGGTCGCCTTTGCCCAATCGCACCACGCTGACCCCGCCCACGAGGTCGAGCACCGTCGTCGGCTCAAGGCCCGTCGCCCCGTAATCGAGCACGAGGTCGATCCGCCCGTCGAGCCGGTCGGCGATCTCGGTCGCGTCATTCAAGGGAATATCCTCCCCCGGCAGCAGCAGCGTCGAACTCATCATCGGCTCACCGAGTTCCTCAAGCAGCATCTGCACGACCGGATGGTCCGGGACACGGATGCCGATGGTGCGGCGCTTCTCGTGCATGAGCCGGCGCGGCACTTCCTTGGTGGCCTCGAGCAGAAACGTGAACGGCCCCGGGGTGCCGAGCTTCAGAAGCCGGTACTGCCAGTTCTCCACGCGCGCATAGCGCGCGATCTCGGCCAGATCCCGACAGACGAGGGTGTAATGGTGGTGCTTGTCGACGCCGCGCAGGCGCGCCACCTTCTCCATGGCGCCCTTGTCCTCGAGGCACCAGCCAAAGGCGTAGGAGCTGTCGGTCGGATAGGCGATGACCGCCCCGCCCCGCATGGCGGTGACCGCCTGGCGGATGAAGCGCACCTGGGGGTTGTCCGGGTGCAGGTAGAGGGTATCGGTCATGTCGTCACAGGTCGGCGCGTTTGCCGCTATCATACGCTCCCGCTCCCGGGGCCCGTCCCCGTAAGAACACGCATGTCGGCCCTGACAGATCTCCTGCCCGTCCTCGCCTTCTTCCTCACCTACAAGTTCGCCGGCATCTATACGGCCACCGTGGTGCTGATGGTCGCCACCGTCCTGCAGGTGTCCTACACGTACTTCAAGAAGCGCACGCTCTCGTCCATGACGATCTGGTCGAGCGTGCTTTTGATGGCTTTCGGCGGCGCCACGCTCTACTTCCACTCGCCCACCGCGCTCATGTGGATGCCCTCGGTGCTCTACGCCACCCTCGCCCTCGTGTTCCTGGGCTCGCACTTCACGGGCATCACGGTGCTCGAGCGCGTGGCCGGGGCGCAGATCGAGGCCAGGAAGCGGATCTGGGCGATCGCCAACGGCTCGTGGGTCGTGTTCTTCAGCGTGCTGGGGCTCGTCAACTACTGGGTCTTGAGCCACTACGGTCTCGACTCGTGGGTGAGCTTCAAGCTGATCAAGGTGGTCGTCGTGTTCGTCTTTGCGATCGCGCAGGCCCTCTGGCTCAGCCGCCATGCCACGGCCCGCACCGAACCCCCTGCCGGAGACGCCTGATGTGGTACGTGATCCTGGGCCGTGATGTCGAAGGCTCGCTCGAGAAGCGCCGTGCCGCGCGGCCGGCCCACCTCGAGCGCCTGAAGGCGCTCCTGCAAGACGGCCGGCTCCTCGTGGCAGGTCCGATGCCCGCCATCGACTCGCCGGACCCCGGTCCCGCCGGGTTCAGCGGCAGCGTGATCATCGCGGAGTTCCCCTCGCTCAAGGACGCCCGCGCCTGGGCGGACAGCGACCCGTACGTGACCGAAGGCGTGTTCGCCTCGGTCGAAGTGAGCCCTTACAACAAGGTGCTACCATGACCGACAGGCCGGCCCGGATCCGCTCCCTTCTGGAAGCGGCCTTCGCGCCGACGGAACTTCAGATCATCGACGACTCCCGCCACCACGCCGGTCATGCCGGGGCGGCGGGCGGCGCCGGGCACTTTCGGGTGCGGCTGCGGTCAGAAGCCCTGCGGGGCCTCACCGTCATCGCCTGCCACCGGCAGGTGTACGCGGCGCTGGCAACGATGATGCCGAACGACATTCACGCCGTCTCGATCGACGCCTGTGCGCCGACCGCGACGGCGCCCAACGACTGACTCAACACTGCACTCACGAGGAACCTGAGACATGACGACCCGGAAACTGATGCCGCTGGTGCTGGCCGTATCGGCACTCGCCATCGTCGGCTGCAAGCCGCAATCCAAGGATGGAGAGGCCAAGGAGGCCCCACCGGTGGCCACGGTGAACGGCAAGCCGATCACGGCCGCCGCCTTCCAGGTGTGGGTCACCGCCCAGACCAACAAGAAGGTCGAAGAACTCAGCGCCGAAGAGAAGAAGGCGATGCTGCAGGGTCTTGAAGGCCTCTACGTCAGCAGCCAGGAAGCCGAGAAGCAGAAGGTCGGCGCGGACCCGCAGGTCGCGGCCCGCATCGATCTCGACCGCATGAACATCCTCGCCACCACGCTGTTCCAGAACTACGCGAAGTCGAAGACGCCGACCGAGGAAGACCTCAAGGCCGAGTACGACACGCAGATCGCGGCGATGCCGAAGGCCGAGTACCACGCGGCGCACATCCTCGTGAAGGACGAGGCCGAAGCCAAGGCCGTGCTCGCCGAACTCGCCAAGGGCGGCAAGTTCGAGGATCTGGCCAAGAAGCACTCGACCGACCCAGGCTCGAAGGATCGCGGCGGTGATCTCGACTGGTTCACCCCGGACAAGATGGTTCCCGAGTTCTCCAGCGCCGTCGCGGCGATGAAGAAGGGCGACATCTCCAAGGAAGCGGTCAAGAGCAAGTTCGGCTTCCACATCATCAAGCTGATCGACACCCGCGAACTCGCGCCGCCGAAGTTCGAGCAGGTGAAGGACCGCCTCGCCCCGCTCATCCAGCAGCACCGGGTGCGTGACTACATCGACTCGCTCAAGAAGAGCGCGAAGATCGAAGAGAAGATCTAAGCCTGCGCTTTCCTGCCCTGGGCGGGAATGAAAGGGCCGGTCCGAGAGGACCGGCCCTTTTTTATTGGCGAATTTCATCCAAAATTTAATCCTCAATAAAACCAATGAGTTATTGAATTTCTAGGGTCTTTTTTGCCCTTTCAAGCATTTTTTTGGTTGTTTTCTAACAATTTTTGATCCCTAATGGCGTCAACTTATGGTCTAAAAGAACCAAATTCAGCCCTTAAGTTCCGGTCATCTTCAAGTTTTTAGGGACACCCCCACTCCGATGACGACCGGTCGCCGCCTGCGCAGATTCCACCAGGAGTTGCGCCGGCGTTCCTACAAACGCCAGGGAGAAACGCAAATGAATGCTTACGGATTGAATAGCCCAACGCGCATTACGTCCCGCCTCATAACGGTTGCAATCAGCACGGCCTGTCTCTCGCTAGCCACGCTCTGCGCGCACGCCGACG
>CAXBRZ010000135.1:0-6885 GCA_963978075.1 uncultured bacterium
GTGCGAAGGCGCATCGCGATGCGGCTCCTGTCACATTCGATCGCGAGCATCGAGGCGCCGGCCATGGTGGCCGCGAGCGGCTGCGCGCCGCCCATGCCGCCGAGACCCGCCGTCAGGATCCATCGGCCGGCGAGTTCACCACCAAAGTGCTGGCGGCCCATCTCGGCGAAGGTCTCGTAGGTGCCCTGCACGATGCCCTGGCTGCCGATGTAGATCCACGAGCCGGCCGTCATCTGGCCGTACATCATGAGTCCCTTGCGGTCGAGCTCGTTGAAGTGCTCCCAGTGGGCCCAGTGCGGCACCAGGTTCGAGTTGGCGATGAGCACCCGCGGGGCATCCTCGTGCGTCGGAAACACACCGACCGGCTTGCCGGACTGGACCAGGAGCGTCTCGTCATCCCTCAGGCGCTTCAGGACCTCGACGATCTTGTCGAAGGAT
This sequence comes from uncultured bacterium, assembly GCA_963978075.1. GTDB lineage: Bacteria > Pseudomonadota > Gammaproteobacteria > Steroidobacterales > Steroidobacteraceae > CAIKZZ01. Next base: position 439 of record CAXBRZ010000135.1, read on the forward strand.
TCCCAGTTGCGCGCGGCCCGGCCGATGCCCCCGTAGACGACGAGTTCATCGGGCCGCTCGGCGACATCCGGATCCAGGTTGTTGTGCAGCATGCGCAGCGCCGCTTTGGTGAGCCACGAACGGGCTTCAAGCGTCGTGCCGGTGCGGGCGCGCAGTACGCGGCTGGGATCCTTGCGGGTCGTGGTCATGGCAGTCACTCCGTTGTGTTCAAAGAGGTCGTAACAGGTTCAGATGTCGTAGGTGCCGCGCAGCTCAAAGCGGCTGCCGGCGTGATGCAGACGGGCATAGGACGCGGGCTGGCCGCGCGACCAGGTCGTGCGTTCGATCAGGAGATCCGGCTCCGCCGGGGAGAGTTGCAGCAGCGCGATGACATCAGGCTCCGCCACCACCGCCCGCACGACGTGCTCGACCCGCTCCAGCGGCGCCACCTGCATCAGATGCTCGTGCGGCGTGGTGGTGCTGAACTCCACCGTGGCGTAGTCGGGCGCCACACGAGGATTGACCCAACGGTCTTCCAGCTCCAGTGGCGTACCGTTCTCGCTATGCAGGATGACGCTGTGGAAAAGTGATCTTCGGACCATCGCCTTCCCGAAATGCGCCGCCACCGGCGCCGGCGGCAACGCGGACTCGAGGCGTATGAGACGTGCCGTATGGACATGCCCGCGCGCACGGATGTCGGCGGCCACGTTGCGTATCTCAAGCGGCTGTGCGGCCGCGGGCAGATCCGCCACGAACGTACCGGAACCGGCCACCCGCGACAGCACACCGGCGGCCACCAGTTCGCGCAGCGCGCGGTTGGCCGTCATGCGCGAGACGCCAAGCTCGCGCACGAACTCATGCTCGGACAGAACGCGCGCGCCGGGCCGCCAGTCTCCGGCGCGGATGCGCTCGGTGACGTAGGACTTCACCTGTTCGTAGAGCGGCTGCGCGCTCATGCCGCCCCACGGGCACGCAGATACGCGAGCGCCGAGCGATAGCCGGCGTCGATGCTGGAGCGCGCACGATGCCGGCCGCCCTCCACGACCTGCTCGCCACCAACCCATACATCAGCGATCGCGTGCGGCCGCGGTGCGAAGACCAGGGTATCGAGGAGCGCTTCCGGCGAGGTTCCCGCGAACTCCGGCCTGTCGGTGTCCACGCGCACGATATCGGCTACGGCCCCGACCTTGAGACCACTCGACGTCTCGCCGAGCGCCTGCGCGCCTCCGTCCACGGCCTGCTGCCACAGTGCAGTGCCGGCATGCGGCGCCCCACCGTCGGCGCACAACACGCGCCGCTGGCGCGCGAGCCGCACGTTGTATTCGGCGAGGCGCAGTTCCTCTCGCGGATCGACCGAGACGTGACTGTCGGAACCAATGCCGTAGCGGCCGCCCTTCGCGAGGTACTCGTCCAGCGGAAACACGCCGTCGCCCAAGTTCGCTTCGGTCGTCGGGCAAAGGCCGACAATCGCGCCGGCGGCAGCCATGCCGGCGAGTTCATCGGAGTTCACGTGGGTGGTGTGCACGAGGCACCAGTTCGCGTCTACGCGACCGCTCTGCAGCAACCATTCGACGGGGCGACGCGAGGTGGCGGCAAGACAGTCGTCCACTTCGCGCTGCTGCTCGGCGATATGGATATGCACCGGCGTCGGCATGGTGCGGCGACCCGCAAAGTCCGCTACGGTGTGCAACGCCTCGGCGGGCACTGCGCGCAAGGAATGCAGCGCGACGCCCGTGCGACAACGGTGATCGTCATCCTGTGAGAGCCGCTCGACGAGCGAAAGATACTCGTCGGTGTCGTGATGAAAGCGCTGCTGCGCGGTCGTGAGCGGGCGGCCGTCAAAGTTGCCCTGCTGGTACAGGGTCGGCAGCAGCAACTGGCGGATCGCCGTGGTCCGGGCAGCCGCACGGACGCTCATCGCGAGGTGGGAAGGATCCGCATAGCGACGCCCGCCCACGGCATGGTGCAGGTAGTGAAACTCGGCCACCGAGGTGTAACCGCTCTCGAGCATCTCGGCATACAGGAACGCCGCGATGTGCCCGACATCCTCCGGTCGCAGGTGCTCGACGAAGCGGTACATGACATCACGCCAGCCCCAGAACGAGCCCTCCGCGCCCGCCTGCACCTCGGCAAGCCCGGCCATGGCGCGCTGGAAGGCATGGCTGTGCAGGTTGGGCATGCCAGGGACCGCGAGGCCCGGGCGCACCGGACCGTCCTCTGCACGCCCCGGCGCCACCGACGTGATCCTGCCGTCCTCGCCGATCCGTACCGTGACGTCGGCGACGACCCCCTCGGGCAGCAAGGCACGTTCGAATCGCAGATGCATGGCGGGTCCCTGCTGTATATACAGGTTGGATGGGTGCATAATACGCCGCCGGGGGATTCTTGCAACGGGGGCGCCATGTGGGATCGGCTGTATGTGAACGTCACGCTGGCGACGGCCTGCCCGGCCGACGACGGCTTCGGCCTGATCGAGGGCGGCGCGCTCGCCGTGCAGGACGGGCGGATCGCCTTTGTCGGGAGGGCCTGCGACCTCACGCCCTCCCCCACTGCGCGCGAGACGGTGGACGGCGCGGGCCGCTTGCTCACCCCAGGTCTCATCGACTGTCACACACACCTCATCTTCGGCGGCGAGCGTTCGCTCGAGTTTGACCTGCGTGCGCAAGGCGTCGACTACGCCACCATCGCCTCGAGGGGCGGAGGCATCCGCTCCACGGTGGCCCAGACCCGCGCGCTCAGTGTCGAGGCGCTCACGGCACTCGCGCTGCCGCGCGCCCGGGCGCTGCGCGCCGACGGCGTCACCACGATCGAGGTGAAGTCAGGCTACGGGCTCGACACGGCCACTGAACTGAAGATGCTGGACGCGGCCCGCCGCGTGGGCGCCGCCGCCCACGTCTCTGTCGAACCGACCCTGCTGGCGCTGCACGCGCTCCCCGCCGAGCGGGCGCATGACCGCGCGGGCTATATCGACGAGGTGGTGACGGAACTCCTGCCGGAAGCGAAGCGCCAGGGGCTTGCCACGGCGGTGGACGTGTTTCTCGAATCGATCGCCTTCACCCGCGATGAATGTGCGCGTGTCCTTGGCAAGGCCCGCGACCTTGGCCTGCGGGTCAAGGTGCATGCCGACCAACTCACGGACGGTGGTGGTGCTTCGCTTGCGGCCGAGTTCGGCGCGCTCTCCGCCGACCATATCGAGTACACCTCGCGGCAAGGCATCGAGGCGCTGGCCGCGGCAGGCACCGTCGGCGTGCTGTTGCCCGGGGCGTTCCTCATGCTCGGCGAAACCCGCAAGCCACCTGTGGCGGACCTGCGCGCGTGTGGCGTGCCGATGGCGATCGCCACCGACCTCAACCCCGGCAGCAGTCCGCTGTGCTCCCTGACGCTGGCCACGACGCTTGCGCGGGCGCAGTTTGGACTCACCGCATCGGAAGGCTTTCTGGGCACGACGCGTCACGCCGCGACCGCCCTTGGCCTTGACGATCGTGGCCGGCTGGACGCGGGCCTTCGTGCCGACGTGGTGCTCTGGGACGTGGCACATCCGCGGGAGTTGGGCTACTGGCTCGGGCGCCCGAATGCGTCAGCCGTGCACACGTGAGCGGCCACCCGTACGCCGATCATTTCTCTAAGCAGGCGCGTGCCTACGCCGGCTCGCGACCGACCTACCCGCCGGAGCTCACCGCCTGGCTCTTTGCACAGTGCCCGGGACATCACACGGTCTGGGACTGCGCCACCGGCAATGGCCAGGCGGCACTGGCGCTCGCCGAGCATTTCGATGCAGTCATCGCCACCGATGCAAGCGCAGCCCAACTGGCGCAAGCACCCGCGCATCCGCGGGTGGACTACCGCTGCGCGACGGCCGAGGCCTCGGGGCTTGCCGCTGACAGCGTGGACCTTGTGACAGTGGCACAGGCGCTGCACTGGTTTGATCTTGAGCGTTTCTATGCGGAAGTGCGCCGTGTGACGAAGCCGGACGGCCTCCTCGCCGTGTGGACTTACGGGCGGCTGCAACTGGACGACCCGGCACTCGACGCACCAATGCAGGCCTTCTACGACACGCGCATCGCGCCGTGCTGGCCGGCGGAGCGCGCCCACATCGAAGATCAGTACGCGCGACTGCCGTTCCCGTTCGAGCGCCTGGCCACACCCGCGTTCCACATGTCGGTGTCATGGCCTCTGATGCAGCTGCTCGAGTACGTCCGCAGCTGGTCCGCGACGCCCGTCTATATCGCACGGCATGGCACCGATCCTGCGCACGAACTCGCAGAGCAGCTCGCGCCGCTCTGGGGGGACAGTGAGACTCGGCACACGGTGCGCTGGCCGCTGACACTGCGACTGGGTCGGGTACACGCCGCCTCCTGACACGCGCAGCGCAACCGGCTGCCGTCAGCCGCCGTAGGCATAGCCCGCGTCACGCGCCGGGATCGCGCCGGCGCGTTGGATCACCCAGCCCGCCAAGGCATGGCCGCTGCGCGCGGCGCCCAGGGGCTCTGCTCCGCTCAACCGGCCATGCAGGTAACCGGCATTGAAGGCATCGCCGGCGCCACTTGTATCCACCGGACGGGGCACGGGTTCCGGCGCCACGACGATCCCCTGCGCGAGCAGACAGCCTTCGGCGCCAAGCTTGACGACGGTCTCACGGACCCCGGACGCCGCCCAATGGGCCATCACGGTCTCGGCCGTCCACGCCGGGTCGATCATCTGCTCGTCGGCCAGTGTCGGCAGTCCGTAGTCCGCACAGGCAAGAGCACGGTCGCGCCAACGTCCCGCCTCGGCGGGACTCGCCCACAACGCCGGTCGGTAGTTGCCGTCGAACGCGACCCGTCCACCTCGCTCACGTACGGCACGGCAGCATTGAAAGAGCCACTCACGGCCCTCGGGGGGCAGGATCGCCAGCGAGATGAGCGAGTAATACAGCACGTCGGCCTGGCCGATGACACGCTGCATCCACGCGCTGTCCGCCAGCGAATGCAGGCGGCGCGCCGCGCTGTGCTCACGCCAGTAGTAGAACCGGCGCTCTCCGGCGGCATCCGTGCGAATGGCATAGAGCCCGGGGCGTCGCTCGGGATCGGTCAGCACCGCGGAGGTGTCGATGCCTTCCTGCTGCCAGGCGGCCTTCATTTCCTCGCTGAACGGGTCATGCCCGAGCGCGGTGGCGTAACTCACCGAACGGCCATAGCGCGACAGGTGGATGGCGGTGTTGAGCGTATCGCCACCAAACCCCAGCGTGCAGCCGCTCGCGCCGCCGCGCAGTTCCAGCATCGCCTCACCGAGACTGACGATACGCACTTACCAGTTCCACATCGTGCCGTCGTCCAGACGCGCCACCGGCAGGTATGCCCGCTGGTACGGGTAGCGCGCCGCGAGCGCTTCGTCGATGTCGACGCCGTGCCCTGGCGTCTCGCCCGGCAGCAGGTAGCCGTTCTCGAAACGATAATCGTGCGGGAATACCGCATCCGTCTCCGGCGTATGGCGCATGTATTCCTGGATGCCGAAGTTGGGCACCCACGCATCGAAATGCAGCGCCGCACCCATGGTGACGGGTGACAGGTCCGTGGCGCCATGACTGCCGGTACGGATCTGATAGAGCGAGGCCAGATCGGCAATGCGGCGCAGGTGGGTGATGCCGCCCGCCCGCACCACGGTAGTACGGATGTAGTCGATCAGCTGGTTCTGAATGAGGTCCTTGCAGTCCCAGATGGTGTTGAAGATCTCGCCCACCGCCAACGGCGTGGTCGTGTGCTGGCGGATCAACCGGAAGGCTTCCTGATTTTCCGCCGGCGTGGCGTCCTCCAGCCAGAAGAGCCGGTAAGGCTCGACGGCCTTGCCCAGCGTCGCCGCCTCGATCGGGGTCAGGCGATGATGCGCATCGTGCAGCAGGTGCCAGTCAAAGCCGTACTGGCTGCGCAATTTCTCAAAGAGTTGCGGCACGTGACGCAGATACTTCGGCGTATCCCAGACCGTCACCGTGGGCAGATCGTCGTCATAAAGGTTGATCGTGCCGGTGTTGTCTGCGCTGGACGGGGCGCGCGTGTAGGCCGCGTTGCTGTTGATGGTCAGGGTGACAGTTTCCACCCCTTCGATGATCGTATCCTGGATCGGGACCACGTTCACCGCGACCGAAGAAGCGCCCGCCGGGAGGGTGATGGTGCCCGGGATGGTGACGTAATCGATCCCGTTGGTCGCGCTCCCGCTGAGTGTCACACTGACCGTCAGGGAACTGGCCGTGGGACCGAGACGTTCGATGACGAAGCGCCCTGGATCGCCGCTCTCAAAAGCGTCCCGGTCCTCCACCCGCACGCGGACCAGGGAGTTCGACGTGTCGGAATCGCCAATCTGGATCGTGGCCGCGGCGTTGCCCAGCACGTAGGCCGTGGAGGGAACGATCTCGAGGGTTACCGACTCAAAACTTTCGACGGCCGTGTCGTCGATGGCGGTTCGGGTGCCAGCCTCGCGGTGGCTCAAGCGGCC
>CAXBRZ010000136.1:0-6854 GCA_963978075.1 uncultured bacterium
CTCGGCGGACGAGGCGCGCGATCCGCTGCTGGCGCTGCACGACTGGCTGGTGCCGCAGACGCTCTCGAAGGAGGCGTGGTCGCAACTGCAGCGCGAGGCCACGGCCGAGGTGGAGGCCGCCTACGCTGCCGTGTCGGCGCGACCTGCCCCGCAAGGCGCCACTGCCACCTGGGCGGTCCATACGCCCCGTGACACGAACGGCGCGCCGCAGCTGCAGCAACAGGGCGGACTGCTGGGCGAGGGCATCACGCTTCCCGAGGGTGACCCATCGGCGCGCCCGACTGGCCCGCGCATCAACATGGTCGCGGCGATACGACGCACGCTCGAGACCGAGCTCGCGCTCAATCCGCGCATGCTCGTCTTCGGCGAGGACGTCGGCCGCAAGGGCGGCGTGCACGCGGTGACCCAGGGCCTGCAGCAGCGCTTCGGTGACGATCGCGTCTTCGACACCAGCCTCAATGAGGAAGGGATCATCGGTCGCTCCATCGGCCTTGCGTGTGCCGGTCTCCTGCCGGTGCCCGAGATCCAGTTCCGCAAGTACGCCGATCCGGCTGCCGAACAACTGCACGACATCGGCACGCTGCGCTGGCGCACCCACAACCGCTATGGGGTGCCGATGGTCGTGCGCATGCCGGGCGGCTACTTCAAGTGCGGCGATCCCTGGCACAGCCAGTGCAACGAGGTGGAATACGCCCATGCGACCGGCTGGCAGGTGGCGATGCCGAGCAATGCCGAGGACGCGGTGGGACTGTTGCGCCAGGCGCTGCGCTCGAACGAACCGACGATCTTCTTCGAGCACCGTGCGATGCTCGATGCCGCGTGGGCGCGCCGTCCGTATCCGGGCGACGACTACATCATCGAGTTCGGCAAGGGTCGCGTGCTCACCCATGGCGGGCGGGCCACCGTGGTCACCTGGGGCGCGATGACCGAGCGCTGCCAGAGCGCCATCGAGGACCACGCGCTCGACGCCGAACTCATCGACCTGCGCACGATCGCGCCGTGGGATCGCGAGCTTGTGCTCGAGTCGGTGCGTCGCACGGGCCGCTGTCTCGTCGTGCACGAAGACAACCTCACGGCCGGTTTCGGCGCGGAGATTGTCGCAGTGATCGCCAAGGAAGCCTTCTTCAGCCTCGATGCCCCGGTCGAGCGTCTGGCCATGCCGGACATTCCGAGCCCCCACTGCCCGCAGTTGCTCGAAGCCGTCCTGCCGGACGTGCCACGCATCCGCGCGGCCATCGAGGCGCTGATCGAGGCCTGACATGACCACCCTCACCGCCATCCAGGTGCCTGATGACCTTGCAGCGGACAGCCGCGCGCAGGTGCTGCGCTGGTTCAAGCCAGCCGGCGCACGGGTGGCCAAGGATGAGCCGCTCGTTGAACTTGAGACCGACAAGGTCACGGTCGAGGTCGCCTCGCCGTGCGACGGCACGCTCGCCGAGATCAGTGCAGGTCCTCAGTCGGCCTGCCCGGCCGGCGCCGTGCTCGGGCAGGTCCGTGCCGACGGGGCTCCCGCCGACGCCACCGCCGCAACGACGATCGCCGCCCCCCCTGCGAAGGAACAGGCACGGCCCGCCCAGCGTGATGCGCACCATCTCCTGAGCCCCGCCGTGCGCGCCCTGCTGCACAAGCATCAGCTCGACCCCGAGGGCATCACCGGCACGGGCCGCGACGGCCGCATCACCGCCGCCGACGTCAAGGCCCATCTGGCGCAAGGCCAGTCGCCCGTGGCTGCCGCACCCGCGGCCACCCCGCCGCCACCGACCCTCCCGCCACCGGCGGCCGACAGCGGTATGCGATTCGTGGAGCACAGCGCGGTGAGAAAGCGCATTGCGGCACGCATGGTGGAAAGCCTGCTGCACACCTCGCCGCACGTCACCTCGGTGTTCGAGGCGGACCTTGGCGCGGTGCTCGCCCATCGCGCCGCGCACCGCGCGGCGCTGGAACGGCGTGGCGTACAACTGACCCTGACCGCGTATTTCGCACAAGCCTGCATCGCGGCCCTGAAGGCGGTACCCGAGGCGAACGCGCGCTGGCGCGACGAGGGCCTTGAACTGTACGAGACCGTGGATCTGGGCATCGCCACCGCGCTTGCGGACGGCAGTCTCGTGGTGCCGGTGCTGCGACACCTCGCGCAGTACACCCTCGAGGGCATCGCCGAACAGCTCACCGCTTTGACCCGTCGGGCCCGCGACGGCGCCCTCACCCGGGCCGATGTTGCGACCGGCACCTTCACCCTGTCCAACCACGGGGTCAGCGGCAGCCTGCTGGCCGCGCCCGTCGTGATCAATCCGCCGCAGACGGCGATCCTCGGGATCGGCAAGCTCGAAAAACGCGTCGTGGTGCTCGAGCAGGACGGCATGGAGTCGATCGCGATCCGGCCGCGCTGCTATCTCTCGCTCACGATCGACCACCGCGCGATGGACGGCGCGCACGCCAACCGGTTCCTCGGCGTCTTCATCGACGCGCTGCAGCGCCCCGGCTGAGGCGTGCCCGCGGTCGGTCCTACAGCGCGACCACCGCGTTCGCTTCCACCACGGTGAGCGTCGCCATGTTGACGATGCGCCGCACCGTCGTCGATGGCGTGAGGATGTGCGCCGGACCGTTGCAGCCGAGCAGGATCGGGCCGATCGCGATGCCATTGCCGGCGGCCACCTTCAAGAGGTTGTAGGCGATGTTGGCGGCGTCAATGTTGGGCATGACGAGCAGGTTGGCGCTGCCCGAGAGCGTCGAGTCCGGCAAGGTGGCCCGGCGCACCGTCTCGTCCAGCGCACTGTCGCCGTGCATCTCGCCGTCGATCTCAAGCGCCGGGTCCTGGGCGCGCACCAGTTCCAGCACCTTGCGCATCTTCAGCGCCGAAGGCGCATCGCTGCTGCCGAAGTTCGAGTGCGACAGCAGTGCAACCTTCGGGATGATGCCGAAGCGGCGGATCTCGGTGGCCGCAAGATGGGTGATCTCCGCCAGCTCCTCGGCGGTGGGATCGACATTGACGTGGGTGTCGACGAGGAACACCTGCCGGCCCGGCAGGATCAGCGCGTTCATCGCCGCGTAGGCCTTCACGCCCGGCTTGCGGCCGATGACGGCGTCGATGTAGCGCAGGTGGCGATGCGTGTTGGGCAGGGTGCCGCAGATCAGGCCGTCGACCTCCTTCTTGCGCACCATCATGGCGGCGATGAGCGTGCCGCGGCGGCGCATCTCGATCTTCGCGTACTGCTGGGTCACGCCCTCGCGCTTCATGAGGTCAAAGTACGCCTGCCAGTACTCGCGAAAGCGCGGGTCGTGGTTGGTATCGACGATCTCGACGGATTCCAGCAGCCTCTCGTTCAGCCCGAGCTGCGCCACCCGGTGACGGATCACCTCGCTGCGGCCCACGAGGACGGGTCGCGCGATCTGCTCGTCGACAAGGATCTGCGCCGCCTGCAGGACGCGGCGGTCCTCACCCTCGGCAAAGGCGATCCGCTTGTGCGCAGGCTCGATGCGCCGTGCGATCACGAACAGCGACTTCATCAGGGATTCGCTCTGGTAGACGAACTCCTGCAGCCGGTGCCGGTAGGCCTCGAAATCCCCGATCGGCGTCTTCGCCACCCCCGAATCCATCGCCGCCCTGGCGACCGCGGGCGCAATGCTGGTCATGAGCCGCGGATCAAAAGGCTTCGGGATCAGATAGTCGCGGCCGAAGGACGCGGTGCGGATGCCGTAGGCGTTCGCGACCACGTCGCTCTGCTCGCGGTAGGCGAGCTCCGCGATCGCGTGCACCGCAGCCACTTCCATCTCGCGCGTGATCGTGCGCGCCCCGACATCGAGCGCACCCCTGAAGATGTACGGAAAACACAGGACGTTGTTGACCTGGTTGGCGTAGTCGCTGCGCCCGGTGGCGATGATGGCATCGGGCCGTGCCGCGATCGCCTCCTCGGGCATGATCTCCGGCGTCGGGTTGGCGAGCGCGAACACCAGTGGGTCGCGCGCCATGCGGGAGAGCATTGCGGGCTTCAGGACACCGCCGGCCGACAGCCCGAGAAAGGCATCGGCCCCCTCGATCACCTCGGCGAGCGTGCGCGCCCCGGTGACCTGGGCAAAGCCGGCCTTCTTTTCGTCCATGAGCTCCGTGCGCCCGGCATAGACGACGCCCGCAAGGTCGGTGAGCCAGACGTTCTCGCGCTTCACACCGATGTCGACGAGCAACTCGACGCACGCCAGCGCCGCCGCGCCAGCGCCCGAAACCACCAGTTTCATGGTATCGAGCGGCTTGCCGACGACCTTGGCACCGTTCAGGAACGCCGCGCCGACGATGATGGCGGTACCGTGCTGGTCGTCGTGGAAGACCGGGATGTCGAGCCGTTCGCGCAGGCGTCTTTCGATGTAAAAGCATTCCGGCGCCTTGATGTCCTCAAGGTTGATGCCGCCGAAGGTGGGCGCGAGTGCCGTGATGATGTCCACGAGCCGGTCGGGATCCGACTCGGCCAGTTCGATGTCGAAGGCATCGATGCCGGCGAACTTCTTGAACAGGACCGCCTTGCCTTCCATGACCGGCTTTGCAGCGAGCGGACCGATGTTGCCAAGACCAAGGACCGCCGAGCCGTTGGTGACGACACCGATCAGGTTGCCGCGCGCGGTGTAGCGCTCGGCGAGCGCCGGATCCCGCGCGATCTCGCTGCTCGCGGCCGCCACGCCGGGTGAATACGCCAGCGACAGGTCGTGCTGGTTGACGAGCGGTTTGGTGGCCGTGATGGCGAGTTTGCCGCGCATCGGAAACTCGTGGTACGCGAGCGCCGCCCGCGCATGCTCGGCCGTCGGTCCCGCCTCTTTCGTCGTCTCGGTCATCGTGGGTTCAGCATCCGCTCAGACAGCCGGGCGGCGGGCATAGACGCCGTACGCCAGGATCACGAGATAACACAGCGCCGGCAGGAGCAGCGAGAACGCGAGCCCGTGCGCATCCGCGAGCGCCCCGGTCGCGGGCGGTATGAGCGCGCCGCCCACGATCGCCACGCAGATCACGCCCGAGCCTTCCGCCGCGCGCACCCCGAGACCCTCGGAGGCGAGCGAGAAGATCGTCGGGAACATGATCGAGTTCATGAGCCCGACGGCGAGCAGCGCCCAGGCCGCCGTCACGCCGAGACTGTTGGCCGACAGCGTGATCAGCGCGATCGCACCTGCGGCCACCGTGGCGAGCACCCAGCCCGGCGAGATGTAGCGCAGCGCGAGCGAACCGATGAAGCGGCCGACGAGCGCACCGCCCCAGTAGTACGGTACGTGCTTGCCGGCGGCCTCGGCGCTCAGGCCCAGCACCTCCGACTGCATCAGGTAGTTGACGAGCAGCGAGCCGATCGCCACTTCCGCGCCGACGTACAGGAAGATGCACAGCGCGCCCCAGCCAAAGCGGGTCTGCTTCAGCAGGTCGAAGGCCTGGAAGATGCTGCCGCCGTGCTTATGCTCGTCCTTGATACGGTTGCGGCGCAGCCAGACGACGGCCGCGACCACCGCGAGCGCAAGCGCAAGCCCCACATAGGTCGTCACCACCGTATGCGTCTCGGCCACACGATAGGCCTTCAGGGCCTCGCCGCTCAGCGACTTCGGATCCACGCTCGAAAGACCGCCCAGGATGAGAATCGAGCCCACATACGGGAACACCGTGGTGCCGAGCGAGTTGAAGGCCTGCGCAAAGGTCAGTCGGCTGTGCGCCGTACGCGGATGACCGAGCAGGCTGATCAGCGGATTGGAGACCACCTGCACGATCGTGATGCCCGCAGCCAGCACGAACAGCGCGCCCAGAAATACCGTGAAGGCGCCGGACGAGGAGGCGGGCACAAACAGCAGGCAGCCGGCGGTCATGGTCAGGAGCCCGATCGTGGCCGAGCGCATGTAGCCCACGCGCCGCACGATCGCCGCCCCCGGCAGCGAGACGACGAAGTAAGCCGCGAAGAACGCCGACTGCACCAGCATCGCCTGCGCATAGGAGAGCGTGAACAGTTCCTTCAGCTTCGGGATGATCACGTCGTTCAGGCTCGTGATGCCGCCGAAGACGAAGAACAGGACGATCACGAAGATGCGCAGGTCCGGGGCATCCACCCACGGTGCCACGGCTTCGGAACTGCCCGCTGCGGCGGACTTCGACGTTTCAACACTCATGCGCCTTCCTCTCCCTCTGCCTGGTCTCGGGCCTCCCCGGGGTCGTCGGACTATGAACGAGTGCGGCAGAGGGAGCAACGCAACCGTCACACGATCGTGCGCAGTGCCGCTGCCCAGGCCAGCAGCAACAGCAGCGCCGCCGCTGCCGCGGCGCCACGCTGAACCTGCGCCGCTGCAAATGTCCGCCGCCGCAGCGGTATTCCTGCCAGTACGCCAAAGCCGAAGCCGAGCCCGTGCGCGGTGACATCCACGCGCGGATCCCCGGCGCCGAGCAGACCGAGGAGCGCGACCGCCGCGGCAAAGGTCGCCGCCCGCGCCATCCACGGCTGCAGCCGGCCCCGCGCCGGCCAACGCACCGGCGCCAGCAGGCCCAGTGCCGCAAAGACCGCCGTCGAGGCACCGAGCGAACTTGCCCCGGGCGGCAGGCCCAGTGCCTCCACCATACCCGCCAGCACCGCGGACCCAAGCGTCAGTGCCAGCGCCACTCCCGTGCCGTATACCCGCGCCGCGAGCCCGAGGAACACCGTGCCGAAGCCCAGGTTGGCGAGCAGATGGGCAAAGTCGGCATGCAGCGTGAGAGATGTGACGGGGCGCCACCACTGCCCGGCCCGCACGGCCATCCCGTCGAGGATGCCGCGATCGACCCAGGCGGCGCCCCACAGACCGCGACTCGCGGCCACCGCGACGAGGTACTCGACGAGGACGAAGGCCAGCGCCGCGCGGATCGCTCC
>CAXBRZ010000137.1:0-6825 GCA_963978075.1 uncultured bacterium
GACCGTCGCCGGTGCGGGCCAGAGCCGCGCGACCGTGTTTTCGCAATTGGTCGAACCAACCGCGCCATGCCGCCGTCGGCAACGCTCGAACTTCCCCGCCGATGCTCGCCGGTAATTGCGTCGGAAAAACGACGACGTTCAAAAGTAAGTCGTGTAGTTCGTCGGCATCGCGCACCACGGGCCAAGCATCGCTGCAAACTTGCTCGATCGCGGCGGGCTCCAATCGTCCTAGGTCGCGAACGGCGTCGACCGTCAGGCCGCGGCGCGTTTGCACGGCCCGCGCGTGTGGGGCCCCTTGCGCCCCGAGGGTGGCGCGGCGGGTGCGGTCCGCACGTGCTGGGCATGCTGTGCGCCTGCGCGCCTGCTTCTTTAGCTCGCCCTCGGTGCGGCGGGGCAGGCGGTCGATGAACACCTCCACGCGGCTCGCACCCTTCACGGTTGCGGTCAAACTGTATGTTTTTTCGCCGCTGCGGCTGGCCTCAGGTCCCTGCCGGTCGGCGAAGGAAGCGACAGTCTGTGGCTCGGACTCGTGGCACAGGCGCAGGACCGGCACAGCACGCTGGATTTTCTCGACGTGTACGAACCTGCATTCTACGAATACCAGTTGGCACGGGTCATACGGCAAGTGTCTCGACCGCAGCGACCCGTGATCGGCCTGATCTCTACCCTGCCCTCCCATGCGCCGGGACCCTGGAATGAGGGCGCACACCCGTGGGTCACGGACGATCAGCTGCGTGAACATTATGACGTTCGGGACATCGCGACCGAGGCGGAACAATTGCCGGAAAACCTGGCCGCACTGGTCGTACTGCATCCCAAAGGCCTGAGTCTTCCCCTCCTGCAGCACATTGACCAATTCATTGTGCGAGGTGGCCATCTGCTGTTGGCGGTTGATCCAGATGCCCAGTTCGACGGACAGGGAGACGACGCTCCGCTAGGCGCAGACCACGCCTCCACCTTCGAGCCATTGCTCAGGCGATGGGGGGTGCTGTTTGATCCCACCAAGGTCATAGGTGATCTCGACAATGCACTTCTTGTTGGCACGGGGCGCAGCGACCGGCCGGTCCGCCATCTTGGATTTGCAGGATTCGGCACAAACAGCCTCGCCGGTGACAATCCGCTGACCCAGGGTCTTCACCGCCTTGACTTTGCGACACCCGGCTACTTCGTCTTGCATCCGCCGGCTGGCGTAATTGCCAGTGCCCTGATTCAATCCAGCATAGCAAGCGCACCCTTTCCGGTCAGTGATCTGGTGTACGGCGCCACCCCTGAGACACTGCGTCACGGATTCCATCCGGATGGAAAACGTTACATTCTGGCGGCACATCTGCGCGGCGTAATGCCAGCGGCGTTCACAGAGGTCGTCCCGTCGAGTGCAGCGGCCGCCGAGATCATCTTGATCGCCGATACCGACTGGTTATCGGACGCGCTCTGGATCCGCGACCAGGAAATCAACGGAACCCTGTACCGCGAGCCTTGGGCCAACAATGGCGACTTCCTCCTTAATACCGTGGATGAGTTGACCGGAGGCAGTGAACTGGTGGGACTTCGCGGCCGCACACCCAAGTCTCGCCCGCTGGAACGGCTGGACTCCCTCCGTCTCCGCGCAGACCAGCGCCTCGCAGCCAGTTCCGAAGCTCTGGAACGACGCCTTGCCGAGGTCAATCGGCAAATTGAGGATTTGTCGGGCGACAATACCGACGGTGCGGCCAAGAATCCGCAGCAGCAGGGCGCCCTGCATGACGCAGAATCCGAACGCCGTCGCCTGACCCGCGCCCTTCGTGGCATACGGCACGAACTGGACCGTGATGCCTTGCGCCTGGGTCGTTGGCTGTATGTCATCAATCTTTTTGGCGCACCTTTGGTGGTGTGCGGACTGGTATTTTTCCACCTGCGAAGGCGCCGCAGGTACGCCCGCAGGTAAATCATGGACCCGACACGTTCAGACCGCTCACCCAAGTCACAAATCCCAGCTCTGGAAAGACCCGCAGGCAACCTGCGCCAAATGGGAGCGGCCGTCTATGACGGCCTGCTATTGCTCGCTGTCTTCATGGTGGTCACTTTCATCCCGGTCGCAATGACCGGGCAGGACCTGTCGGCAACGAGTGTCGGACCGTTCTGGCATGCCGCCCACCAAGGACTGCTGGGAGTATTTCTGGCGCTTTATTACGGATACGCCTGGACGCGACGCGGCCAGACGCTCGGCATGAAGGCGTGGAACATCAGGATTACTGCCGCATCTGGCGGTGCATTGGGATGGCGAGTGGCGCTGACGCGACTCGTTGCAGCTGCTTTCATCTGGCTCACGGGAATCGCGGGGGTGCTTCAATACATGCACGTTCATGACGGCATGTTTCTGCTACTACTGTTACCCTTGTGCGCCAATTATGCCGCAAACGTCATAGGTTTTTCATGGCGCCAAGGGACCTTGGTCGACCTCTTTAGCCGCACACGCATTCTGCGTGACTGACAATCAGCCCGTTCGCGCCACAGCGATAGCAGCAATCAGGGTCAGGGCGAGCAATGGAGCCCAAGCGACGAAGTAAGCCGACAAGCCATAGACATCGCCACTGTTTTCAAGCGTGCGGTTTACGAGTACGTAGACCACACCGATGGCGATGCCAATCGCCATCCGCGCACCAGCACCTGAGGATCGCAAGGGTCCCAGCACAAACGGAATGGCGAGTACGCACAGGATGATCGTTGACAGCATCCGCGCAATCCTGGACCAAAGCACTATCTCCCATCTGCGGGACGCCAATCCGTTTTCGCGCAAGTGGTGGACATAGCGGAACAGTCCGCGCACCGGAAGCACGTCCGGATCCTGCACGGCTGCACCAAGAAGGTCAGCGTTGATTCCAGTCTCGAATTGATGCGTCGGCTCACGATGAGCACTCACACCCTCGCCACTCAGGACGACGGATTCAAAATCCCCGAGGACCCAACCATGATTCTGGGCAGGCGTCGCGCTGCTTGCACGCGCCACGGCAGACAAACGCTGGCGGCCGTCAGCATCGGATGCAAGGTCGAATACATAGATGCCACCGTAGATGCTATCCGCGCCCTGACTCTGAACGCTGACAATACGAGTGCCATCCTTTAGCCAGATTCCTGCTTTGCCGGCAAAGCTGAAGTTCGCGTACTTGCCGAAAGTCCGGACTTCGTTGGCATAGGCATCGAGAGGCGGCGCAAGGTATTCGACTATCAGCGCGCCGGCACACACAAGGACCACCCCGGCCGCCGCGACTGCGGAGGCAAGTCGCACCACCGACACACCCGCGGACCGCATGACAACCAGTTCGCTGCCGCGTGCCAGATTCCCCAGTCCAAGCAGTGATCCGATCAACGCTCCGATGGGTAGCAGTTGGCCCGCCTGCTTGGGCATTTTAAGCATCGTCACGATAAAGGCATCGAGCATGGAGAACGTCCCGATGCCCACATCCGACTGCTGCTCGATGAAGGAGAAAAGCGCGCCAAGGGTCACCAGCACCACCGTCACAAGGGAGGTGAACCAGAGAACTTGCCGGGCAAGGTAACGATCCAGCAATGTCATTTTGACGACCACGGCGGCGGATTCCGGCGCCACCACAAGATGATCGCCAAACCCAGGGCCAGCAGGTGCGGCCACCACAAGCCCAACTGGGGAGAGACTATCCCCTTTTCAAGCCATGTTCTCGCGGCGGAGAGCAGGTTCGAGTAGATGAAAAAGACCAGAATGACGAGTCCCACACGCGCATATCGCCCCTGACGGGGTTCAAGCTCAGACAGCGGAATGGCCAGCAGCGTCAGGATCAGCACCATCAGGGGCAACGAGATGCGCCACTGGAACTCTGCGACGGATTCGAGGGAGCCCTCCCTCAGCAGGTCACGCGTCGAACGCGCTTCCACTCGGACCTTGCCACCCACCACGGCGTCAATACGTACGGGAATGCCGTGCTCCGCAAACCGTACCCGACGAACAGCCGGATTTCCCGGGTTCCCATCAAAGCGCTCGCCATCGAAAAGCACGAGAGTATGCAGCAACCCATCCGCTGAAACCGTGTGGCGCGCACGATCGGCAAGCATGACTTCGACATGATCGTCAGCACGACGTTGCACAAACACCTTTCGCAAGGTGCCGTCTTGGTCGGACGACTCGGCGTAGAACACCGCCGTGCCATGCGCAAAGGAATGGAATTTTCCGGCCTCGAGCAGCCCGAATTCCGCGGCCTGCAACGCCGACTTTTGCAAGGCCTGCGCGCGGGCAAAGGCAGCGGGCGCAAGATCAAGCACCGCCCACGCACAGACGGCCGTGACGGCCAGTGCAAGCATCCCAATCGGGGCCAGCAGGCGCGCCGGTCCGACCCCACAGGCCCGTAACGCTGCCATCTCCGACTCGTGGTACAGACGTCCGAGAGCCAGGGCGATCGCCAGCAGCACACCGACCGGCAGCAGCAGCGTCCCGTTTTGCAGCGACATCAACCCAATGAGGCTAAGGATGATCTCCTTCGGGTAGCCGCGTTCCGCCGCTTGCCCGAGCACCTGGGCCAGTTGCTGGCTCAGCAGCACGGCGTACAGGACCCCGGTCACTGCAAGCCAGGCCGACGCCACTTCCCGAAGCACATACCGGTCAATCGTCCGCACCCGATCCTCGCCCGCAGCATGGCCCGGCTATCGCCATTAAGCCATTGAAAGTACACTCTCCACCTGGACGAGCGGCAGCCGCTGGCTGCGCCTCGTAAGGTAAACCCAAAGCCGCGCGCTTAGAAGGGCAAAACGCCCTAAATCGGCGAAAACGCCAAAGGCGCGCTGGAGAGACGAGTCATGGATTTCAAAGCCGAATCCGGCGCTTCACGCCGTCCCCGCACCGATTGCGCCATCGTCGGGGTTCACGACAACGGGCAGCTGGCGGGCGGCTCGGCGCAGATTGACGCGGCGCTGCAGGGGCGTCTCTCGAGGCTGGCCGCTTCGGGCGATTTCCCGGGTCGTCTCGGCGACACCCTGCTTCTGCCGGATCTGGGGAAGGGTCCTGCCGCGCGGGTGCTCCTGGTCGGTCTGGGCAGCACCAAAACCTGGTCGCGCCGGAATTACCGCAAGGCCCTGACTGCCGCCGCCCAGGCCACCCTGAAGACTCCGGCAGTGAACGCCCTCGTTGCCTTTGCCGATGTGGACGTACCGGGGGCTGACGCCTACTACCGGGCGCGCTACGTCGCCGAACAGTTCTGCCAGGCCGCCTACCAGGTCCCTGCGATCCGGTCGTCAAAAAAGCCCAGACCGCACCGTCTTCAGTCAGTCCGCATCCTTGCAGACGCCGCACACGTGGGCGATGCCCGCCGCGGCGCGCGCGACGGAGCAGCGATCGGCGCTGGCGCAGCACTGACCCGGGATCTTGCGAACCTGCCAGGCAACGTCTGCACACCTACCTATCTCGCTCAGGAGGCAGGCCGTCTTGCCCGTTTACACCGCTCGGTGACCAGCAAGGTTCTCGGAGCGCGTGAGATGCGGCGGCTTGGCATGGGATCCTTGCTGTCCGTCACGGCAGGATCCGCCGAACCGCCGAAGTTGATCGTCATTGAGTACCGGGGTCGTGGCGCGAAGTCGGACCCTATCGCCTTGGTCGGCAAGGGTGTCACCTTCGACACCGGTGGAATCTCGCTGAAAGATCCCGGCGCCATGGACGAGATGAAGTTTGACATGACAGGGGCGGCCTCGGTGTTCGGAGCGATCCGGACGCTCGCACTGCTGGAGGCCCCGATCCGCGTGGTGGGTATCGTTCCGGCGGTCGAAAACATGCCGTCGGGAACCGCCACCAAGCCCGGCGACATCGTTACCTCCATGTCCGGCCAGACAATCGAAATTCTGAATACGGACGCCGAAGGGCGCCTCATCCTGTGTGATGCACTGACCTACAGCCAAAGGTTCAAGCCGCGCGAGGTGATTGATATCGCGACGCTGACGGGCGCTTGCGTGATCGCGCTGGGAGCTCACAACAGCGCGGTGATGAGCAACGATGACGAACTCGCCTCGGGACTTCTGGCAGCAGGGCAGCGCTCGGCGGACACCTGCTGGCGCATGCCGCTGTCTGAGGAATATCAGGAGCAACTGAAGAGCAACTTTGCCGACTTTGCCAACGTCGCGGGTCGGGACGCAGGCGCGGTCACCGCAGCCTGCTTTCTCTGGAAATTCACTGATGGTCTCAAGTGGGCACACTTGGACATCGCGGGTACTGCCTACTTGACGGGGGCTGCCAAGGGCGCAACGGGTCGGCCGGTGCCACTGCTCGTTGACTACCTGCTCAGCAAGCTCGGATGAGCACAAAGGTCGAATTCCACATCCTGGCCAGTTCGGATCTGGCCGCCCTTGACCGGTACCTTTGCGGGCAGATAGCGCAATGGGTCGCTTCCGGCTTGACGGCCTGTGTCATCACGGATGACCTTGCCAGTGCGGAGCGTATGGACAACGCCCTCTGGACTTTCAGTGATGAGGCTTTTGTCGCACACGAGATCGCACGGGCACCGGACGCCCGCACAGGCGCGCCACCACTGGCACCCGTCCTGATCGGTGAAGGACGGACACATCCCGCCGACCTCCTCGTCAATCTGGGAAAGGCCTTGCCGGACGGTTTCGAACGATTCGGACGAGTGATCGAATGCATTGACGCGGAACCCGCAAGGCTTGGCGCCGGACGGAAGCGATTTGTTGCCTATCGGGACCGCGGATTTCCCCCAGACACAATCAAGATCGGCAGTTGATCCATGGACAAGACTTATTCCCCCGGTGACATTGAAACGCGCCTCTTCAAGCGCTGGGAATCCGAAGGCCGATTCAAGGCAAGTGGTTCGGGCA
>CAXBRZ010000138.1:0-6802 GCA_963978075.1 uncultured bacterium
GCAAGGTGTCGAGCTGATGCTTGATCGCGTCGTGGATACGTCGACGCTCAACGGGGATGCCTACTATCTGACCTGCGAGTATGGCGGCATGCGTTATGGGCGCGTCGCCTTGGTGCGTGGCGCGCTTCCCTGGCGATGGAATGGAGTGGTGCACGAATTCCTCGAATGCGCGGCGCCTTATGCGCATGAGACGCTCGAAGGACCTCTCGTGTGGGTGGCGCATGAAGGAGCCCGCAGTCGCGATCCCTCGACCTATCTCAAGGACGCGGCGCTGCTCGAGGAGGCTCTCAAGTCGGAGCCTGACAACACGCGCTACTGGTTCTATCTCGCGCAGTCCTATCGCGATGCCGGCAAGCTGAACGAGAGCCGGCATACCTACCGCAAGCGGGCGCAGATGCAGGGCTTTGACGAGGAGATCTGGTACTCGCGGTATCAGATCGGTGTGCTGAGCGAGCGGCTGGGCGAC
Organism: uncultured bacterium; assembly: GCA_963978075.1. Taxonomy (GTDB): domain Bacteria; phylum Pseudomonadota; class Gammaproteobacteria; order Steroidobacterales; family Steroidobacteraceae; genus CAIKZZ01. The sequence continues at coordinate 467 of CAXBRZ010000138.1, forward strand.
AGTCCGGCCGTCGTGTCCCACGCATATCTCGAGGCCTACCAGACCCGGCCGACCCGCGCCGAACCGCTGGTCGCGCTGGCCCGGTACCACCGCGAGCGCAACGAACACGCGCTCGCCGCCTTGTATGCCCGCCAGGCGGTCGCCATTCCGCGGCCCGCCGATCTCCTGTTCATCGATTCGGCGACCTACGAATGGTCGGCGCTCGACGAACTCTCCGTGGCGGCCTACTGGGCAGGGCCGCGTGACGAGGGACTTGCGGCTACCCAGAAACTCCTCGCCAACCCACGCCTGCCTGCGGACATGCGAGGCCGGGTCGAGCAGAACCTGCGCTGGTATCTCGGCACCGCGACCTGAGCATCTGCCGACACTACGCGGAGGTGCTGAGGACCTCGTCGAGTGCGGACAGCAGCAGGTCCGCGTGGTTCTCGGTGAAGGGCAGGGGTGGCCGTATCTTGAGCACGTTGCCCGCGCTGCCCGAGGCGCTGATGAGGATGCGCCGCCGCCGCAGCGCGTTGACGATCCGCGCCGCACCGACCGCATCCGGGGTCTTGCCCAAACGCTCGCTCACCAACTCGACACCGACGAAGAGTCCGAGGCCACGTACGTCGCCGATGCAGGCGTGGCGCGTCGCAAGGGCGCGAAGGCCGTCGGCGAGATGGGTGCCGACCCGTGCGGCATGGGCGATGAGCTGGTCGCGTTCGATGACATCGAGCACCGCGTTCGCAGCGGCGGCGGCCACCGGGTTGCCGCCATAGGTGTTGAAGTAACGCGCTTCCCGCCCGAAGCGCTCCAGATGTCGCGGCTGGACGGCGAGGGCCGCCACCGGATAGCCGTTGCCCATCGGCTTGCCCATCGAGACAAGGTCGGGGACCACCCCGTGGCGGCTGAATCCCCAGAGTCCCGTGCCTGTGCGGCCAAAGCCGGGCTGGACCTCGTCGGCCACGTAAAGGCCACCGGCAGCCCGCGCCGCCGCGACCGCCGGCGCGAGGAATCCCGCCGGATCCGCGTAGACGCCATCACTGGAAAAGATCGAGTCGGCGATGAACATCGCAAGGCCATGGCCTGCCGCGTGCAGGTCGGCCGCCGCCGCGGCAACGGCGGCGGCGAACGCTTCTCCGACGTCTTCCGCTCCGCGATAACGATCGGGAGCGGGGACCACCCGAACATGCGCTCCGCGCGGCACGCCCGCACCGAGCGACGGGGAGAACTGCGCCACCGCCTCGGTGACCCCGTGGTACGCATTCGCGGTCACGATCACGCCGCGCTGCCCCGTCGCGCTACAGGCCAGTCGGTAGGCAAGATCGTTGGCCTCGGAACCGGTGCAGGTGAACATCACGTGACCGAGTTCCGACGGCAGCGTCGCCAGCAGTCGCTCGGCCAGATGAAGGACGCCTTCGTGCAGATAGCGGGTATGCGTCACCAGCGTGGCCGACTGCGCGCTGATCGCGCGCACGACGTCGGGCTGGGCGTGGCCGATGCTGGCGACATTGTTGTAGGCGTCGAGATACGCCTCGCCCGCACTGTCGTACAGCCACACGCCTTCGCCCCGCACCAGATGCAGCGGTTCCTCGTAGAACAGCCGGTAAGCCGGTCCGAGCGCCTGCTGCCGACGTGCGATCAAGGCCTGGGACTTTGCATCCAGCGCCGCGGCGGTGGCCGGGTCGAATGCATTGACCATCGACATGCGGTTCATGAGGTTGAGTCCTTGAGTCGTTCGGCCAGCCTGCGTTGGGCGGGGCCATCGAAGAGGGCGAGGCCGCGCCGGGCGGCGGCGTTGTTGCGCAGGATATAGGTGGCGTTGTGCGGCTGCAGGCGCGCGCGCCATTCGGTAATGAGCACTGTGATGGTCCAGCGGGTGCAGACGAGGTCACCCAGCAGTTCCAGTTCTTCTTCGGGCATCGGCGCACAGGCCTGGTAGGCCTCGGCGCAGTCGCCGATCGCTCGGGCCGGATCTTCGGCGTCGGTCAGGTAGGCGCAGGCCACCGCGAGTTCCTGGATGCGGGGCGCCTCGATCATGTCGCCGAAGTCGATGATGCCGCAGAGCGTCGCCGGGGACTCCGTCCCGACCAGCAGGTTGCTCGGGTTGAGGTCGTTGTGGATGGGTTGGACGGGGCAGGCCTGCAGGGAGGCCTGCAAGGCTGCGAAGCGCCTGAGGGCGTCGTCCACGGTGGCGCCGAGGGGGTCACCGCGCAAATGGACACGCAAGGGTTCCAATTCCAAAGCCCGGCGCAGGTCCCACAGGAGGGACTGCCCACATCCGGGGTGGTGGAATGAGGCCAGCGCGAGGTCAAGGCGCGCGGCCAGATGGCCGGTCTGCGCGGCCAACCCTGCTTGCCATGGCGCGTGGCGCCGCAGCGTTCCGTCGAGATACCTCACCACACGGACCTGCCGACGCGGATCGTCCGGGTAGGTGTGCGTCGGGAGTCCCGCACGCGACCGTACCGGCCTTTGCACCGGCAGGTCGGGATCGACACGCAGGAGGTGCTCGAGGACGCCCACCTGTGCTGCGACGGCTGGTGCCGACTCCTCCGGATGCGTCACCTTGACGAGATAGCGACCGTCCCCGGCATCGAGCATAAAGTTGGTGTCTCGCTCGCCGGCCACGGCGGTCCAGTGGCCCTGCAGGTGCCAGTGTGCGTCGACGACGGCCGCCACGTGAGCGGCGTCCGCGGGCGTACAGGGGACGGCGAGTGCCCCCGCAGACAACGGCGCAGGCGCATCGGTCGCGTTCAGGGGTTGCCCTTCGCATAGACCTGGCGGCCGCCGACCCAGGTTCCGATGACGCGCACGTCGCGCAGGGTCGCGGGATCCACCGTGAAGGGATCGTGGTCCAGCATCACGAAGTCGGCCAGCTTGCCGACCTCAAGCGTGCCTTTGTCGTGCTCCTGGAACTCCGCGTAGGCCGATCCCTCGGTGTAGGCCGACACGGCCTCGGCGACGGAGAGCTTCTGCTCGGGAAACCAGCCATTGGGATTGGCGCCGTCCAGCGTCTGGCGCGTGACTGCCGCATAAAGCGAGAGCATCGGATCGAGCGGGGCGACCGGCCAGTCGGTGCCAAAGGCCAGATGCACGCCGTGATCGAGCAAGGTACGGAAGGCGTAGGTGCGACTTGCGCGGTCATGCCCGATCCTCGGCTCCGCCCAGCGGCCGTCGTCGATCGCATGGGTGGGCTGCATCGAGGCGATGACACCCAGATCATGGAAGCGTTTGAAATCCTTGGCGGCAATATGCTGGGCGTGTTCGATGCGAAAGCGCCGGTCGAGCGGCAGGCTGTGGGCCTTCACAAGCTCCGCATAGAGGTCAAGAATCGTCGAGATGCCCCGGTCGCCGATGGCATGCGAGCAGATCTGCTGCGCGGTCTCGTCGGCGCGCATGAAGTAACCGCGCGTCCGCTCGATCGGATGCATGGTCTCGGCGAGCAGGCCGTGATTGCCCGGCTCGTCGGTGAAGTCGTCGAAGAAATACGCGGTGCGTGAGCCGAGCGAGCCGTCCGCAAAAGCCTTGACCGCGCCGATGCGCAGCCACTCATCGCCGAAGGCGTGGCCGATGCCGAGGCGGGCCTGGTCCTCGACCGTATCGATCGGCGAGGCCACATAGATGCGTGCGGTGAGCTTTCCTTCGCGCTTGAGTTCGGCATACACGCCGATGTCTTCGTGCGCAGGCCCCATGTCCTGCACGCTCGTTACCCCGAGCGATGCGGCATGCGCCAGCGCCTGCTGGACGGCCTTGTAGCGGTCGGAATGCGATGGTGTCGGGATCACCGCGCGTACGAGGTTCTCCGCCGCATCCTTCATCACGCCGGTCGGTTCGCCGTTTGTGTCGTGCACGATGACGCCGCCGTCCGGGTCGGGCGTCGTGCGGTCGATCTTGGCGAGCGACAGCGCGAGCGTGTTGGCGAGCAGCGCATGGCCGTCGTAGCGGTCCACCGCCACGGGATTGCGGGGCGTGGCGGCATCGATCATCTGACGCGTCGGCAACTGTGCGCCCGGCCACTTCGTCTCGTCCCATTCGCCGGCAAGGATCCACTGCCCGGGCACCATGTGGGCCGCCTTCTCGGCGAGCCGGCGCACCAGTTCCTCGGGCGTGCGTGCATCGTTGAGCTGCACGGCCACGAGGGATCCGCCCCCGTCCGAGAAATGGACATGGGCATCGTTGAAACCCGGCACGATGCGCCGGTCCTTGCCCTCGACGAGGACGGTCTTCGGTCCGATGAGGCCTGCGACGGCCGCGTCGTTTCCGACGGCGACGAGGCGTCCGCCGGTCACCGCCATGGCCGAGGCGGCAGGGCTGTGGGCGCCGGTCCAGATACGGGCGTGGCGTACGACAAGGTCGGCTGCAGGTTCGGCGGCGAGGAGGGGGGTCGCTGCGCAGAACAACAGCAAGGCGAGGGGGGCGTGGCGGTGGCGCATGGTCGCTTCCGGCAGAGTGACGGGCGCTCGGCGCCGCGGGGTTTCAAGGGTGGCAGTCGGCGTCGCGCCGGTCAATTCGGGGCCGGCACCGGACGTTGGCGGCAGCAGACAAAATTCACGTGTCCGACGTGCGTCTCTCGCTACACTGCCGGCAGAGTTTCCGATGAGGCCTTCCCATGCTTCCGACGGTCGACCTGCGCAGCGATACCGTGACCCGTCCCACCGCCGCCATGCTGGAGGCGATGATGCGGGCACCCGTGGGTGACGATGTGCTCGGCGAGGATCCCACGGTGCAACGCCTGCAGGCGGAGGCGGCATCCCTTTTCGGCATGCAGGCTGCCCTCTTCTGTCCGTCGGGAACCATGACCAACCAGATCGCCATCCGTGTGCATACGCGGCCCGGGGACGAGGTGATCTGCAGTGAGCTTGCGCATATCTACCTGTATGAGGGCGGCGGCATTGCCGCGAATTCCGGCGCGTCGGTGCGACTGCTGGGCGGCGACCGCGGACGCTTCACGGCCGACGCGGTGGCGGCAGCCGTCAACAAACGCACGGACGCGCATTTGCCGTGGACGCGCCTCGTCTCGCTGGAGAACACCGTCAACAAGGGTGGTGGTGCGTGTTGGGACCTTGCGCAGATCGAGCGCATCCGGGAGGTCTGCAATAGCCACGGACTCGCTTTGCACCTCGACGGAGCGCGTCTCTTCAACGCGCTGGTGGCCCGTGGCGAGAAGGCGGCGGATTTTGGGCGACTGTTCGACACGATCTCGATCTGCCTGTCCAAGGGCCTGGGCGCGCCGGTCGGTTCGGTGCTGCTGGGGCCGAAGAGCTTTATCGAGCAGGGCAAGCGCTGGCGCAAGATGCTGGGCGGCGGCATGCGCCAGGCCGGCGTGATCGCCGCGGCGGCGCACTATGCGCTCGAGCACAACGTGCAGCGCCTGCTGGATGAGCCGGCGTCGCCTAGCCCGGCCCCGGTGGCGGATCCCTGGCGGGCGAGCCAGTTGGTGTGGCCGGTGCTGGAGCTGCTCCCCGGCCTGCTGGCGGCCCCAGAAGCCGAGCCACTGGCCCGCTGGCTTTCAAAGCGCAGCCAGCACCAAAGCCTCGACCTCGCCCACTGGCAGATGGGGCGCGCCATCGCCGATGCCTTCGACGACTACGCCCTCTACCGGCCCGCGATGCTGGCCGCCTGGTGGCAGGGCATGGGCGTGGATGGCGTTGGCCAACCCCTGGCCGAAAGCCAGCGCTGGCAGCCCCTGTTGCTCGCCGCCCTGCGCGATCGGCTGCAGGAGCAACCCTTTGGCTTGAAGGTGCTGGCGGCCATCGAGCGGCTGCGCCAGGCCCCTCCGCCCCAAGGGCTGTTGCCCTCCCACCTGCGCCTGTTTGGCCTGAGCAGCCTGGCGCCGATTCAGGTGCAGCTGCTCCAGGCCCTCAGCGGCCATCTGCCGATCGACCTCTACCTGCTGACCCCTTGCCCCGACCTCTGGCAGCGCTGCAGCAACCGCCGCCAACAGCTGACACCCCTGGTGGCGCTGCAGGAACCCTTTGCCGCCGATTGGCTGCTGGAGGCGCCGGGCCTGGAAGCGCGCTTTGGCCGGCTAGGCGCGGAATTTCAACAGTTGCTCGAGGGCACCGGCGAGAGCCAGCTGGGACAAGCGGATGAACTGGATCTGTTCTTCGCCGCCGCCGACACCCATCCGGGCCCCGGCCCGGCACCGCTGCTGGCCCAATTGCAACAGCAACTCGCCCAGCCAGCCATGGCGGCCCCCCTGGAGCGCGCCCCAACGGATAGCTCGCTCGAATTTCACCCCTGCCCCGGCCGGCTGCGGCAGGTGCAGATCGTGCGCGATCGCCTGCTGCAATGGATGGCTGCCGATACCAGCCTGCAGCCGCGCGACATCCTCGTGATGACGCCCCAGGTGGATGCCTT
>CAXBRZ010000139.1:0-6800 GCA_963978075.1 uncultured bacterium
TGCACATCGCGCATCTCGACATCGATTCGTCGGAAATCAACAAGGTGAAGAGGGTCTCCTGGTCGCACGTCGGCTTGCTGCCAGACGCCCTGAATGCGCTCACCGCACACGGCAGGGCAAATGGATTCTCGAGAGACTGGTCCGAGTGGCATGCCCACTGTGCCGAACTCAAGCGCGTCCATGCGATGAACTACGATCGTGGCAGTGACAAGATCCAGCCTTACTACGTCATCGAAGAAATCAACAGGCTGACCCGGGGCGAAGCGATCATCGCGACGGGTGTCGGGCAGCACCAGATGTGGGCGGCCCAGTACTTTGATTTTCGAATCCCAAGACTATGGCTGACGTCGGGCAGCATGGGGACGATGGGGTTTGGATTGCCTGCCGCCATCGGCGCGCAATTCGGGCACCCGAATCGGCTCGTGATCGACATTGACGGTGACGCGAGCATCCGCATGAATTTAGGCGAGCTGGAAACAGTCACCACCTACAACCTGCCGGTCAAGGTCGTCGTGCTGAACAATTTTGGCGACGGCATGGTTCGCCAATGGCAGAAACTGTTCTTCAAGGGACGCATGTCGGCCAGCGACAAGTCGCTGCACAAGAAGGATTTCATCAAGGCGGCTCAGGCAGACGGATACGTGTGGGCCAAGCGCCTCGATAGCAAAGCCGACGTCCCGTCAGTGATCGAGGAGTTCATTGGCTTTGATGGGCCGGCATTCCTCGAAGTCATCATTGATCCCGATGCGGGCGTCTACCCCATGGTGGGTCCGGGCCAGCCTTACGAGGCGATGATCACGGGGAACCATATCGCCTCCCGCAGCCCAGGCGAGGCGCCGCCGCCACCAGGGGCTTCACAGATGTTCTAAGGCCCTGTGCGCCACCCGTTGGCGGTGGCCCACCGTGTCAGTGTCCGGCGAGTAGCGCGTCAATGCGTCCGCTGAACGCCGCCGATGGCTGAGCGCCCAACATGAGCACTCCCTCAAGCTGGCCTTCTCGCCGTTGTGCGATGACAAATCCGGGCGTGCCGGTGACGCCGATCCGCTGCGCCTCGGCGATGTCGTTCTCGATCGCCCGCCGGATGCCCGGGTTGTGCATGCAGGAATCAAAGGTCGGGAGATCAACGCCGCTTGCAACCGCCAGCCGGCGTGCCGAGTCCTTGTTAAGTGGCTCGGTCTGGCTCAGAAGGGCTTCATACATCGGCCAGTATTTGCCCTGTTCCCCCGCGCACCGGGCAGCCACGGCGGAGGGGAGTGCCTGATCATGGAAGTCGAGTGGCAGGTCGCGCACGATGAAGCGCACCTTGCCCGTGTCGATGTAATTCCTTTTGATCTCGGGCCAGCTCTGTTCGTGAAAACGACGGCAGTAAGGGCACTGGTAGTCGGTGAATTCCACCATGGTGACCGGCGCATCGGCGGAGCCTAGGACGTGTAGTGCCACGTCTGGCATCCGCACGGTGCCGGCCGCCGGTTCCGCAGCCTTGCGGTCCTCTTCCAGCATGGCGCGAATGGCTTTGAGTTCGGCGAGGATCTCGTCGCCCTGCGATGGTGTAATGGCAGCCGCCGGCGCGGGCTTTGCTGCTTTGGGAGGCGCCGTCGGGACGGCTGCCGCTGCACATGCCACGAAAATAAGCACGGTCAGAGAGAATGATTTCACTGCGGGAGTCCGGTAACGAGGGCGCGACGGCGCCCACTCTTCGACTAGTATAGGCAACGGGCTTCTCTTCTTCACCCCGGTCTTGGAGGAACTGTGAAGTATCTTCACACGATGGTACGCGTCACCGATCTGGATGCTTCACTCGACTTCTACTGCAACAAGCTCGGCTTGAGGCTCTTGAAGCGCAATGATTATGAGAAAGGCAGGTTTACACTGGCCTATCTGAGCGCACCGGGCGACGAGTCGGCGCAGCTTGAACTCACTTACAACTGGGATCCCGAGGCCTACACCATGGGCCGGGCATTTGGCCACGTGGCCTATCAGGTCGAGGACATTTATGCGGTGTGCGACCGGCTCCTCAAGGCCGGCGTCACGATCAATCGACCGCCCCGCGACGGGCACATGGCCTTCGTGCGTTCGCCCGACAACGTCTCCATCGAATTGCTGCAGGCCGGTGGCCCACTGCCAGTGCAGGAGCCTTGGGCTTCAATGCCCAACACCGGCGTTTGGTAAGAGACGTGCGCATCGGCCGATGGGTTCTGGTCACGGCAGCCGGGTTCCTTGCCCTCGCGCCGCTGGTGGCCGAGGCGTGGGGCGCGCAAGGGCATCGCGTGATCGGTCGCATGGCCGAGGACCTTCTTGATGCCCGCACGCTGGCATCCGTCCGCGAACTGGCGGGACAGGAATCGCTGGAGGATCTTGCGACTTGGATGGACGAGGAGCGACCGCGTCTGGGTCACCAGCTGCCCGGGTCCGCAAAATGGCATTACGACGATCTACCGCTGTGCGGACGTCCGGCGGCGTACTGTCCGGACGGCAACTGCGCATCGCAGGCGTTGCTGCGCTACCGCGCCATCCTGTCCGATCGTAAGGCTGAACCCTCACAGCGACTGCTGGCCCTGAGAATCGTCGTGCACCTGGTCGGTGATATTCATCAACCGCTGCACGCCGCGGACAATGGGGACCACGGGGGAAACGAAGTGGACGTCTCGGTCTCCGAGTCGGCTCGGTCATTCCGTCGAGCGCGCACGCACGGTCATGGCCGGAACCTGCACTCGTATTGGGATGTTGATCTCGTGCGCCGGGCGGCGGGTGGCGCTTCCAACGCGGAATTCGCAGCAGACCTTCTTGCCGGGCACAGTCACGATCTTAAAAGTCTCGAGGTGGGCACCTTTCAGGATTGGTTGGCCGAATCCCACGGCGTTGCCCGTCGGGTGGTCTATGGTCACCTGCGTGGCATCGCGTGCGGGCATCCGCCCGCGGACCCCCTTCAGTTGTCGGCGGAATACCAGGCCGAAGGTGCCCGACTGGTGCGCGAACGCCTTGCGCTTGCCGGCATCCGTCTGGCGGCTGTCCTGCGGGCGGCACTCGCGGCACCTTAGAACCTCACGGCACGACAGCGGCGGGCAGAACGATCTGCGGATCGATCCAGACGTGATTGAGCATGACGCCGAAATGAAGATGGGCGCCGGTGACCCTGCCGGTGGCGCCCACAAGCCCGACGGGAGCCCCCGCCGCTACCGAATCGCCAGTGCGCACAACAATCCGGCTCAGGTGGCAGTACATCGTCAGGTAGCCCATGCCGTGATCGATGATGACGGTATTCCCGTTGAAGAAGTAGCCATGTGTATCGAGCACCTTGCCGCCGGCCGCAGCGACCACGGGCGTACCCGTTGCGGCCGCGATGTCCATGCCTGTGTGCGGGTTGCGCGCGGCGCCATTGAAAATGCGTCGGGATCCGAAGCTGCTGGAACGCTGGCCCTTGACCGGGGCGAGCAGCAGCACCCGCTCCGGCTCGTTGTCCGTAAAGGTGCCGAGCAATCCGTCGAGGCGGGTGCGCTCCTCGTTGTACCGCGCCGTGTCAGCCGCGGAAAGGTCGACATGCTTGGGGGAGACCTTGAGCGATTGGGTCGGATAGGAGCGGTCTTCGGTCTGAAAAACGACGCTTCGAGCCCTGCCTGCCTCCTGGATCTCGATCAGATCGTGGCCAGCGTGCAGGGAGAGCGGAAGACCGACCAAGGCCTGCCATCGGCCGTGCTCTGCCGTCACCAGAACCGGACGGCCGTCGTGCGTCACGGAGGGCCTTGGCAGGTCGGCAGGACCGACGTCCAGAACGACGAGGCCCCCGGGTACCGGCAGGGAGGCGGGGAGTTGACGCGTGGAACCCGCATGCGCGGACAGGACGGCACACGTGAGCGCAAGGGCGAGACCGAATTTTTTCATCCTCCCATGGTAAGTCCCGTCCGCTGCCGGTGTCCTGCCGGATTGCGGTATCCTGAACCGGGGCATTGCCGTTCCTGACTGGTTTTTGGGGAGCCCGGTATGACAGATCCAAAGGTGGTGCAGGGTGCGTTTTGCGGCGTCTTGACGCCTGAGCAGCAGCGCGTGTTGCGCGAGCACGGGACGGAGCCGCCCCGCTCGAGTCCGCTGGACAAGGAATACAGACTCGGTACCTACCGGTGCGTGGGCTGTCAGTCAGCCCTTTTCGAGTCCACTACGAAGTTCAATAGCGGGACAGGCTGGCCGAGCTTCTTTTCACCGATTGCCGGCGCCATCGGCACCAGTTTCGACGAGAGTTATGGCATGCGCCGGACGGAGGTGCACTGTGCGCAATGCAAGGGTCACCTCGGGCATGTATTCAGTGATGGACCACCGCCAACGGGCCTGCGTTACTGCATCAACGGCGTGGTCTTGCAGTTTGAACCGGCCCAAGCGCCGGCCTGAGCGTAGGGATCCCCCATTTCAGGCAAAAAAAACCGGGTGCAATCCACCCGGTTATAGGAGACGGCAGGTTCAAGGGGGATAGAACGCGCCGTGGATCAAACGCTGTTTCAGAAGCGATAGGCCACCCCGATACCGAGAAGCAGCGGGTCGACCTGAACAGCCGACACCTTCGTGCCACCGGCGAGCATGACGTCGCTACGGATCTGCACGTATTTGATGTCCGCGTTGCCGTACCAATGGTCGGCGAGGCGGATGTCGACGCCGGCCTGCAACGCAGCACCGATGCTGTGGTTTTCAAGCGTCAGGGGCAGGTCCCCGGCCGCGGCATGGATTACGGGACGGACGGCCTGATGCATGACTGCCGAGCCTGCCTCTGCTGTGGTTGCCGCTCCCGGGACGGCAAGGTTCACATCCATGATCAAGGTCAGGTTGATACCGGCGCCCACGTATGGGCTTATCTTCCCGCCGGAATTGAAGTGATATTTTGCGGTCAGGGTCGGCGGCAGATGTTTGAAGCTGCCAAGGCTTCCTACCCCCACAACGCTGACATCGTGCTTCTGGGGTACCGTCAGAACGAGTTCTGTCGACCAGGCGGGCGCAAAGTAATACTCAAGGTCAATGTCCGGAATCCACTTCGAGGAGACATCGATCTTGTCGGCCGCAACGCCGAGCGCGGGAATGGCGTCCGATTTGTTGGCAGGACGGATATCCAATGCGCGCACACGCACCAGAAAGGGGCTTTCATCGGCGAACGCACACAGGTTCAGCCCTGTGATGGCAAGCCCCACCGCTCCTGCAATCAGCCCTGAGGTCTTCACGAATTTCGCTCCTGACAGCCCGTGACAGGTGTCCAGTGTGGTTCTCTGAGGGCGCTGCTGCCATTGTGGCTATGCGCGCGATGCCTACCTTCCGATTGCGGTTTGCCGCATCGAAGCCCGGGTAATTCGCGAAGCGTTGTACATAAGACCTTATCTTTCGGACCTTCGCCCTGCCGGGATGTGACGGGCGTCTCGTCGTGATCAGCAGACGCTTCCCGCGGATGCCTTGCCGACGTAATCTTTCGGCCATGAAAAGCAAGAACCCGCCTCGCCCGGCGATCAATGAGCGGCGTGCCTATTTCGAATGCAGTTACGGCCAGCTGCATGTGCGCACTGCATTCCCATCGACCGGCGGCTTTGACGAGCGCACTCCGCTGCTGTGCCTGCATGACCTCGGTTCGACCTCTGCGTCCTTCGCAGGCCTTATTTCGCTGATGGGTACGGACCGTTCGATCTATGCGATCGACCTGCCGGGACACGGGGAATCAGACCGCGCACCCAAGGGGGCGGACGTGGCCGCCTTTGCCGAGGCAGTCGGCGACCTCATCGTCGGATTGCGATTGCGCGAGGTGGATGTATTGGGACAGGGCTTCGGGGCTGCCGTCGCCGTCGAGCTTGCGGCGCTCAAGGATGCCGTCATCCGCTCCGTCGTTTTGGTGGATGCGCCCGCGAAAGTACCGGAGCCATGGCCGAGCTGGCCCGCCAATGAAGACGGAGAGGGCCTGGATCAGGTATTCCGCGCCGGGCGGACACAGACCGCCGACCGTGAGTCCCTGCACGCCTATACGCTGCGCTTTGCAGAGGCTTTGCGCAGCGGGGTTCGGATCGGTGTCGCCCGCGAGGCGCTTGGCGCCTGGCCGGCCCATGAGCGGTGGCGTCATCTGAGGCACCGCGTGCTTGCGGTGGATACGGGACGCCGGCGGCCCCAGATCGCCGATCAGATTCCGGCGGGCCGGTCGCTGGATGGTTCGGCCTGGCCCGTGGACTCGATGATGGCACCGACTCCCGAGCTTGCTGCGCGCCTGAGGGCGTTCCTCGACGCGGTCGGCTGACCTCGGCAAGGGTCTTGGCGCAAATTCTTTGACCCTCGGGTTGCGGTAGCGCACGGGTTCCCCGCAAGATTCGTCCATGGCATCCGAATACCTAGAACGCATTCTCAAGGCGCGCGTCTATGACGTCGCTGTCGAGTCTCCGCTTGAGCCGGCCGCAAGGCTGTCGGCCCGTCTCGGGGTGAAAGTCCTCTTCAAGCGGGAGGACCTGCAACCGGTCTTCTCCTTCAAGCTGCGCGGGGCCTCCAACCGCATCGCGCGCCTGTCCGAGTCGGAGGCGGCCCGGGGGGTGATCTGCGCCTCGGCGGGCAACCATGCGCAGGGCGTGGCGCTGGCGGCGGGGCGTCGTGGCATCACGGCGACGATTGTCATGCCGCGCATGACGCCCCAGATCAAGGTCGATGCGGTCCGTGCCCTCGGCGGCCATATCGAACTGGTTGGAGAGGATTACGACGCCGCCTACGCGCATGCAAGACGCCTGGAGTCCGAGCGGGGTCTGACGTTCATCCATCCCTTTGATGATCCTGACGTGATCGCCGGCCAGGGCACGATT
>CAXBRZ010000140.1:0-6752 GCA_963978075.1 uncultured bacterium
GACGGCACCGCCATCGCCGCCGGCGACCACGCCACGCCGGAGGACATGGAGCAGGCGCGCGCGCTCTTCGGCCGAGAGCGTGGGCGACTCGCCGGTCGTCCCGCAGACGACAATACCGTCCGTCCCCTGCTCCAGGTGCCAGTCCAGCAACCGGTCCCACGCCGCGTGGTCGACCTCGCCGGTCTCGGTCATGGGGGTGACAATCGCCACAATACTGCCGCTGTACATGAACTGAAGGCTCGATAGTCCGGAAACGGGCAGGGGCGCACCGCAGGGCGCCGATGGTACTGACCGGGGACCGAGGCACGCAAGCAAAACCCCGGGAACCGCACTATTCAGAGTAGACTATAGGTCCTTGACGCCCCAAAAAGTTCCCGGATGAAGCAGCTTCTCGCCCTCTCTGCCATCGGCAGCGACCGCACCGGCATGGTGCACGACCTGACACGGACCATTGCCGACTGTGGCGGGAACGTGGTCGAGAGCCGTATGTCGGCGCTCGGCTCGGAATTCGTCATGGCCCTGCTCGTCTCGGGCAACTGGCACGCGCTGGCCAAGATCGAGTCGGAAGTGAAGCGGATCGCGGATGCCGGCCAGATGTCGGTCCAGATCCGCCGCACCGAACCACGCCCGGTCCGTGCTGAGATGCTGCCCTACTCGGTCGATATCGTCTGCCTGGACCAGCCGGGGATCGTCTCGAGCGTGTCGGGATTCTTCTCGGCTCGCGGCGTCGACATTGCCGAACTCGATACCCACAGTTACGCGGCCGCCCACACGGGCGCCCCGATGTTCTCCGTCCGGCTCATTGTCAACGTACCGAGTCGCATTCACCTTGGCGTCCTTCGCGAAGAGTTCATGGACTTCTGCGACCATCTGAACCTCGACGCCATTTTGGAACCCGTCAAACACTGACCGCGAGTGATCCGCATGAGCGCACCGACCCTCGGCAAGAAGATCCCCGACATCAAAGCGGAATCAACCGCCGGCGACTGGCGTCTGAAAGACGCCGCAGGCAGTCCCCTAGTGCTTTACTTCTACCCGAAGGACGACACCTCTGGCTGCACCAAGGAAGGCGAAGCCTTCCGGGATCTGCACGCGAAGTTCAAGAAGGCGGGTATCACGATCGTGGGCGTCTCGCCTGACAGTCTTGCCTCGCACGAGAAGTTCCGTGCCAAGTACAACTTTCCGTTCCACCTGCTCGCGGACACCGAAAAGGCCGTCTGCGAGCACTTCGGGGTCTGGAAGGAAAAGAGCATGTACGGGCGCAAGTACATGGGCGTCGAACGCAGCACCTTCCTGATCGACCCAAAGGGCGTGCTGCGGGCCGAATGGCGCAAGGTCAAGGTCCCGGGGCACGCCGAGGAAGTGCTGGCCGCTGCCCTGGCATTGGCGGCCGGGGCGTGAGCCGGGCCACCCGCGCTCCGCGCGCGCCGCGGCGTGCGCATCGTACGTTCGTGCTCGATACGAACGTGCTGATGCATGACCCCACCTCGATCTTCCGTTTCGAGGAACACGACGTCTACATTCCCATGCGGGTGCTCGAGGAACTCGATGCCGGCAAGAAGGGCGTGTCCGAGGCCGCGCGCAACGTCCGTCAGGTCAGCCGGTTCCTCGATGACCTCATGCACGGTGCCACCAAGGGGCAGATCGACGGCGGCCTGCCCCTGCCAAGCGTCGTCAAGAGCATCAACGGCAAGGCGGGCGCCTCAGGACGTCTCTACTTCCAGACCGAGTCCTTCAACGCCCAGTTGCCCGAATTGCCAGGCCATGGGGCGGACAACGAGATCCTCGGCCAGGCGCTTGCCCTGCAGCGGGCACGCAAGGACACCTCCGTCACGCTGGTCTCCAAGGACATCAACTTACGCATCAAGGCGTCGATCATCGGCGTCAACGCGGAGGACTACCGCAACGACCAGACCATCGAGGACGCCGATCTGCTGCAGACCGGATCATGCGCCCTGAGCGCCGATTTCTGGGAACAGCATGGCAACACCCTGACCTCCTGGAAGGAACAGGCGCGCACCTTCTACCGCCTGACCAGCCCCGCCGTCCGCGATTGGCACCCTAATCTTTTTGTGTATGAAGAGAGCGGTTCCGGCGTCGAGGCCATCGTGCGCAGCATCGAGGGGGAGACGGCGACACTCGAACTTCTGGTGGACTACCGCACCGAGCGCCATACGGTGTGGGGCATCAAGGCACGCAATCGCGAACAGAATTTCGTCCTGAATCTCCTCTTGGATCCGGAGATCGATTTCGTCACGGTGCTCGGCCCTGCGGGTACCGGCAAGACGCTGCTCACCTTGGCGGCAGGGCTTGCCCAGACGCTTGATGCGCGCAGGTTCAGCGAGATCATCATGACGCGCGTGACGATCCCGCTGGGAGAAGACATCGGCTTCCTGCCGGGCACGGAAGAAGAGAAAATGGAGCCCTGGATGGGGGCACTCATGGACAATCTTGAAGTGCTCACCCAAGGGCAGGAAAACGGCAACTGGGCCCGCGCCGCAACCAATGATCTGTTGCGCAGCCGCATCAAGATCCGCTCGCTCAATTTCATGCGCGGCCGGACCTTCCTGAACCGGTTCATCATTCTCGACGAAGCGCAGAACCTCACGCCGAAGCAGATGAAGGCCTTGGTCACTCGCGCAGGCCCGGGCACCAAGATCGTGTGCCTCGGCAACATCGCCCAGATCGACACCCCTTATCTGACCGAGACCAGTTGCGGCCTGACCTACGTCGTCAACCGCTTCCATGCGTGGCGTCATGCCGGGCATGTCACGCTCGTGCGTGGCGAGCGCTCGCGACTGGCCGACTACGCCTCGGAAACCCTTTAACCCGGGAACCTCCCTTCCCCGCCGCGGTCTGAATGCTGATGCACACCCTCCTGCGCCTTCTGCCCCGCCTTTCCCTGCTGGCCCTGCTGGCGGTCGTGGCGGCGGGTCCCGTGAGCGCCGGGCCGGCTCCTGGCACCGACCTGCCGGACATCGGCACACCGGCGGATGTGCTCATGACACCGCGCGAGGAATACGAAATCGGGTCAATGATCGTGAAGGGACTGCGCGACAGCGGTCAGATCCTCGACGATCTGGAGGTCAGTGAATACATCCAGGCGGTGGGCTCAAGCCTCGCCGCGCGAGCCCGCGAGGGAACCCTCAAATTCACGTTCTTCGTCGTCAAGGACCCGTCCATCAATGCGTTCGCCCTGCCCGGTGGCTTCATCGGGGTGAACTACGGCCTTATTCTCGCCACGTCCAGTGAAAGCGAACTCGCCGGCGTCCTGGCGCACGAGGTATCGCACGTCACCCAGCGACACATGGCCCGCAAGATGCAGGCTGCAAGCCGCGCTTCGCTCACCTCGACGGCTGCGATGCTCGCCTCGATCCTCCTCGGAGCGCTCTCCCACAGTTCCGACGTCGGCATCGCGGGTGTGATGGCCGGAACCAGCGCCCTGCAGCAGCAGCAACTCAACTACTCGCGCGAGAACGAATTCGAGGCAGACCGGGTCGGCATTCCCGTGCTCGCGGCCGCCGGTTACGACCCCTACGGCATGTCGTCATTCTTTGAAACTTTAAGCCGGCGTGTCGGTGGCGGGGGTCAGAACGCAAAGATCCTCGAGTTTCTGCAGACCCACCCGGTCACCACCGCACGTGTCGCCGAAGCCCGCAGTCGGGCGGCGGATTACCCGATCGTGCGACCCATCGACACCAACGGCTATCGGCTCGCGCGCGAACGCCTGAAAGTCCGGGCCCTGCCCACCGGAACGAACCCCCATGACGTCTATCCCGCCGTCAGCGACCTCGGTCAGGACACGGTGGCCGATTTCCGCCTCTACGGCCGGTCGCTTGCCCTCGTGCAGGCGCGCCTGCCGGAAGAGGCCATCCCCAGCCTGCGCGACCTCGTGATGCGCCATGCGGACACGATCGAATATCACACCGCGCTCGGGCAGGCATTGCTCGAGGCCAACGACATTGAAGGCTCGCGCCGCGTCCTTGCCCATGCGATGGAGCTTTTCCCGCGTAATGTGCCGGTGACCGTACGGTACGCCGAGACACTTCTGCGGGCGGATGAGGCGCGACTTGCCCATAACATTCTGCTGGACCTCTTCAACGCCGTGCCACCGACGCAGGATCAGGTGCGCCTTACCGCCCTCGCCGCCAATGCCGCCGGCGAGACGGCAGAGGCGGATTACTATATGGCCGAGTATCATGTGATGAGCGGCGACCTGACGCTGGCGATCATGCAGTTGCGTCAGGCGCTGGCCACCCCGCAGATCACGCCGGTGCAGCGGGCGCGATTCAAGGCGAGGATCGAGGAGTTGAAGGAATACCTTCCGATCCGACTGCAGGGTGCCGTCGACCGGGGCGAGCCCTTGCCGAGCAAGGTTCCAGACGAGCGCCGATAAACGACCGAGTATCCATGCCCAGAGTGTCGCTTCCTGTCCGCCTTGCGGTCCTCCTGACCGTCAGTCTCGGCTTCGTCGGGACTGTGCTTGCCGACGCGCCCGCAAAGCCCAAGAAAGATCCGTTGGAGCGGATGAACCGTGCCACCTACCGGTTCAACGATGCGCTCGACCGCCATTTCCTGAGGCCTCTCGCCGAGGCCTACCGGAACCGGGTACCGGAACCGATCCGCAATGGCCTGGCCAATTTTGTCGCCAACATCGAATACACCGAAGTCATCCTGAACGACACGCTGCAACTGAAACTGAAAGCCGCCGGGCAGGACATCGCTCGGGTCGTGGTGAACACGACGCTCGGTGTGGGAGGCTTGGGCGACCCGGCCAGCCGGTTCGGACTGCCGGTGCACAATGAGGACTTCGGCCAGACGCTCGGCTACTGGGGCGTTCCCCCGGGACCCTATCTCGTGCTGCCCCTGCTCGGATCGTCGGATTTCCGCGACGCGCCGAGCTGGATCGCCGACGCGCATGCCGTCGGCGAGCGCTATCTGGATCCTCCGGGCGTGCGCTGGGGCATCTCGGGTCTCAGTGTTTTCCAGATCCGGGTACAAGCATTGGCGGCCAATGAGGCGATCGACAAAGCCTTTGATCCGTACGCGCTTGTCCGAGATGCCTACCTTGCCCGACGCAATTATCTCGTGCACGACGGCAACGTGCCGAACGATGACGGCGGTTACGACACCGATTACAGTCCCGCGGAAGAGGCCACCGTCGAGTGACGATGGTTTAGAACGGCTCTGTCAGAAGGCCGAGGACACCACCGACACGCGCAAGCGCCTGCGCCTTGTCCGGCAAGCCGCGGACCGATGGCGCGTTCCCGCCCACCACAACGGCCGCCCGCCAGGCGAGAAGGACCGCCAGGCCGGCGCTGTCGATGGACGTGACCCCCGCGAGGTCGATGCAGGCTGTGGGCCGCGCATGCAGCAGGCGCAGTCCCTCGCCGTACGCCGCGGTCGCGGACCCAAACACGAGTTCGCCCGACAGCGCCAAGCCCTCAGCCGTCGCCGCGAAGCGGCATCCGCTCATGTTTTCTTGCCTGCCGCCGCCGTGCCATCGCGCTCGATGCGGGCAATCACGGCATCCAGACCGCGCTGACTGATCTCCGCACCCAGGTCAGTCCGGTAATTCTTGACGTAGGAAATCCCCTCGATGATCACGTCGAAGACTTTCCAGCCTCCCGCCGTACGACGCAGTTTGTAGTCGACCGGCACCACCACCCCGCTGGAGCGACGCACCTCGGTACGCACGGTGGCCAGATCCGGGTTCGCATCGGGACGATAGGGCAGGATCTTGAACCGGTCGGAGGAAAACTCCGCCAAGGCACCGGCGTAGGTGTTGGTCAGCATCTGCACCATGGCCGTCACAAACCGCTGCCGCTGTTCTGTCGTGGCTGTGCGCCAGTACTGGGCCAGAATCAGCTGGGAGGCGTAATCGGTATCAAAATGCGGCAGCAGGATGGTTTCGATGAGCGGGATCGCCGCCTTGGCATCCTTGCGGATGGCACTGCGGTTCTGATCGATGGCCGCGAACAGCTGTCTTGCCGTCGCCTCCATCTGCACCTGAGGATCGGCGGCTGGGGGTGAATCCGCCGCGGCTTGCGGGGAATATCCGGCAAGCACAAGGGATCCCGTGACCGCAGCGGGTGTCGCGAGCAACAGCAGCGTGCTCAGAATTCGGGCTTTCATTGTCATTCCTTGTGGGCGCCCTGTCCGGCCTTGTCGAACAGGAACTTGCTGATGAGGTTCTCGAGGACGATGGCGGACTGTGTCATTTCGATCCGGTCGCCATCCTTGTAGGGCGTATCCGAACCGCCTGGCGTAAATCCGACGTAATTGCCACCGAGAAGCCCGGCCGTATAGATCGCCGCGTCGCTGTCGTTCGGCACATGGTTGTACTGCTCACGGATGGCGAGGCGCACAACGGCCTTGAAGCTGGCCGAATCGTAGTCAATGGCTTCCACTCGACCAATCGTCACGCCGCCAATCGACACGGGAGCGCCGGCCTTCAGTCCGCCCACGTTGTCGAAGTTCGCCGTCAGATGGTAGTCGTGACGACCGATCTCGAATCCGCGACTGCTGATCTGCGTGGCCATGAAGAACAAGGCGGCAAAGCCCAGGAGCACGAACAGTCCCGTGCCGATTTCGACCGAAGTATTGCGTTTCATGCGTAGTTCTCCGACCTCACAGCAGCACTGCCGTGAGCATGTAATCAATGGCGAGGATCGCAACCGAAGAGGTGACGACCGTGCGGGTGGTGGCGCGGCCGACACCTTCGGCTGTCGGCATCGCGTGATAGCCCTCGA
>CAXBRZ010000141.1:0-6677 GCA_963978075.1 uncultured bacterium
GACTTCAGCCGCGCGCGAATGGCCGCCACCCATCAGGAACTGCTCGAAGAACGGGATGGCGTGAAGGACCTCTTGTAAGGAGAACCCGTGGGCGGTTCGACCTTTTTCCTCGCGTTCACAGCGCTGTTTTCGATCGTCAACCCACTGACGGGCGCGTTCACCTTTTTCGGCGCCACGCAGGAGTTCTCGCCGCGTGTCCGGGCCAAAATATCCCGGCGCGTGGCGTTCTATGCCTTCTGCCTCGTCACCGCTTCACTGTACGTCGGCGCCTACATCCTGAGTTTTCTGGGCATCTCACTGCCCGCGCTGCAGGTCGCCGGCGGCATCGTGATCGCGTTGTCGGGCTGGGGCATGCTGACCAGTCCGGACAACAGCGCCGAGCAGCGCCGCAGTGAGGCAACCTCGGCACTGAGCGACCACCAGATCACGGAGCGGCTGTCGTTTTACCCGCTGACGATGCCGCTGACCGTAGGGCCAGGCACGATTTCAGTGGCCATCTCGGTGGGCGCGAACCGCCCGACCGGCGTCAATGCCGACTCGATCACCTTTTTCATCGCGACGGTCCTTGCCGTGGCAACGCTGTCGGTGTGCATCTACCTTGCCTACCGCCACTCGGCACGCCTGGCAGCGGCGATCGGCAAGACCGGAACGGCGATCGTCGTTCGCCTGTCGGCCTTCCTGCTGTTCTGCATTGGCATCCAGATCGGCTGGACGGGTCTGTACCAGCTGCTCAGCACCCTCCCTTTCGCCATGCCCCAGACGCTGCCCTGACCGACAACCAGGCCCGCAGCCACCGAAGAAGTCATGCATCATTGATAACCTATGCTTATTAATCAACGCAGACGGCCCCGATGAGTCAGGAAAACGTCATCACAGAGTCACGGCGCAATCCGCTGCGCGCGCTGATGTTGTGGGCGCTGCCCCTGCTCGTGGGCGCCGTGGCGATCTGGTCTTACGGCTCGGCTGGCCGCTACGCGGCAACCGATGACGCCTACCTGCAGCGGGACCGAATTGACGTGTCCCCGCAAGTCTCCGGTGAGATCCGCGAGGTGCTCTTCGGTGAAAATGCCAGTGTCGAGAGTGGCGCACTGGTGCTGGTGCTGGATGACACCGTCCCGCGCATCACGCTGCAGGCCGCCGAATCCAGAGTCGACGCCGCACGCGCGGAAATCGCCGGGGCGCTGGCGATGTATCGGGAGAAGGAGGGCGAGATCCAGATGGCGCGGCGCGCGGCGGAATACGCCCAGCGTGACACGAGGCGTCAGGACGAACTCGCGGCACGCAAGCTGGTCCCCGCCGCTACGGTCGATACCTCGCATCGCACGACGGACCTGTCTCTTGGTGCGATAGGCGTCCTTGAATTGCAACGCGACCAGTTGCTTGCGCGGCTCGGTGGCCATACCGAACGGTCCGTCGATGCTTATCCCGCCGTCAGAGCGGCTCTGGCAGACGTCGAACGTGCGCGAATCGACCTTGAGCGAACCCGCATCCATGCGCCGCAAGGTGGAGTGCTGAGTCACCTGCCGAAGACAGGATCCCGGGTCGAGACCGGCCGACCGGCCTTTGCCGTTGTCGCGGGAAACCGGCTCTGGGTCGACGCCAATTTCAAGGAAACCGATCTTGAGTGGGTCCGCCCCGGTCAGCCGGTTGAGATCGAGGTCGACACCTATACATCCCGTCGCTGGCAGGGCACTGTCGAGAGTATTGCGGGCGCCACGGGAGCCGCGTTTGCCTTGCTGCCCGCGCAGAATGCATCCGGCAACTGGGTCAAAGTCGTGCAGCGCATCCCGGTACGTATCGCGCTCACGGCTCGCAAGGACGATCCTCCCCTGCGCGATGGCATGAGTGCGTCGGTGAAGATCGATACAGGAGCGCACTCACGATTTGATCGCTGGCTGGGTCGCAGCCACTAGGGATTGCATGGCACAGGTTACTTTCGTTCGTCACGGCCAGGCCTCCGTGCAGGGGCCGAGTTACGATGCCCTCTCGCCACTGGGCCACGCGCAGGCGACCCGGCTGGGAGAATACTGGGCCGAGCGACAGGTCACCTTTGACCGGGTGTACGTCGGGCCACGGCGGCGGCATGCTGAAACCGCCTCCCGGGTGGCCGATGTCTATCGTACGCATGGCCTGTACTGGCCTGAGCCCCTGCCGATGCCGGCGCTGGACGAACACGATGGCATCCAGGTGCTCAAGCGCGCGGCGGGCATCCACGAACGCGGCGATGCGCTGCTCACCGGTGACGGCGACCGCGACGCGGCGGTCCGGCGCCTCTTCGGGCGCTATCGGGAAATCATGGCGGAATGGGCGGCCGGCGGATATGCGGATGAGGCGATCGAGCCGTGGCACGCTTTCCGGTCGCGCGCGAGCGCGCTCGTGCAGGACATTTGTGCCATGAATGGACGTGTCGTCGCCTTCACCTCTGGTGGCCTCATGGCGGCCGTCGTCGGCGCAGTCCTCGACCTCGATGATCCCCGCGTCGTGCACCTGTCCGCCGAAGTGCACAATACGGCGCTGACGCAATTGCGCCATCGCCCGGGTGAAGTGAGCCTGATGAATTTCAATGCCATCCCGCATCTGCACGAGGCTGCGCTGATCACCCGCGTGTAACCGGCTTCGGTGATCGCGTCCACCAGGCATAAAAGGGCAGACCCAACGCGATATAGGCGGCGCCGAGCAAGGCCCGTCCGGTATCCGCGAGGAAGGTATTCACCAGCAGCCACGTGGTGACCACCAGAAATACCGCAGGCAGTACCGGATAGCCGAATGCGTGGTAAGGACGGGGGACATCGGGCAACGTCCTCCTGAACACGAAGACGGATCCCGCTGCAAGGCCGTAGAACAGCCAGGAGGCGAAGACCACTGAATCCGTCAGCGCATCGTAGTTCCCCAGCAACGCAAGCAGCGACGCCCACGCTGCCTGGGCGGTGATCGCACGTACGGGAACGTGTGTGCTCTCTGACACGGTGGCCAGTGCCCGGAAGAACAGTCCCTCGCGCGCCATCGCGTAGGGAATCCTTGAATTCGACAGCACGGAAGCATGCAGGGAGCCGATGCTCGACACCATGAGCGTGAGCAGGATGACCACCGCGGCGACCGGACCGATGGTTGCGCGCAAGGCATCGGAGGCGACGGAAGAGTGGATGGAGGTGCTGGCAATCTCATCCGGCGTCATCGCGTAGAAATAGGCCAGGTTGGCGACGAGATACAGCACGGCGACCACGAGCATGCCGCCGATGAAGGCGCGCGGCAGGTTGCGCTCCGGATTTTTGACTTCCCCCGCGAGCGGCGCGACGTTCTGCCAACCGTCATACGCCCACAGAGCGCCCACCATCGCCGCTCCGAAGCCGATCACGCCACCACGCGCCGACGCCGACACCTGCTCGCACGTGGCCGCCGCGGAAATGGGCACCGACAGATGGTGCCAGTGGCCTTCGGCAAACAGGAGCAAGGTCAGCGCAACTGCGACAACGAGCGCCATCTTGATCAGCGTCAGCACTATGGCCAGCGCCCCGCCCGTGGTCACCGGCCGGAAATTGACAAAGGCGACCAGCCAGATCGCCAGCACCGACATGACTGTCACGCCGGTCACCGGGAGCGTCGCGATGGTGAAGAGCACCGGCTCAAGCCGTTGTCCGGTGGCCTGGTTGAGAAACGTGGCAAAGCCGATGGCCAGAGCCGCCTGCGATGCGGAGCGGGCAATGCCAAAGAAGGTCCAGCCGTAGAGGAAGCCGACCAGTCGACCGTAGGCACGGCGCAGGAAAGCATATTCGCCACCCGCCACAGGCAAAAGTGCCGCGACTTCACCGTAGGAAAAACTGCCTGCGAGAGCCAAAAGCCCGGCAGCGATCCACGCCGCCATCACAAGGCCCGGGCTGCCTACGTTGCAGGTCATCACGCGGGTCTTCAGGAAGACGCCGGTGCCGATCATGTTGGCCACATTGACCGACACCGCCGCCATCAAACCGAGTCCGCGAACCAACTCGGCGCGGGGCGTACGGCCGCCATCTTCGACGATCCGTTCGCTCCCGCTCATGTCGGCCTCCTCAGAAGAGGCCTACGACCTTACCATTTTCATCAATGTCGATGTGGTCGGCGGAGGGAACCTTGGGCAGGCCCGGCATCGTCATGATGTCGCCACAGACCATCACCACGAACTCGGCACCGGCCGCGAGACGAACCTCGCGGACATTGACGATGTGGCCCGACGGCGCGCCCTTGAGCGACGGGTCGGTGGAGAACGAGTACTGCGTCTTCGCCACGCAGACCGGATAGTGGCCATAGCCGCTTTCCTGCAGTTGCTTGATCTGCCCACGCACCTTGGCGTCTGCCGAGATGTCGGCGGCACCGTAGATCTTGGTGGCGATCGCCTTCATCTTGTCCCAGAGCGGCAGCGACTCGTCGTACACGAAGGTCGCCTTGCCTGGCGTCTTTTCGATGGTGTCCACCACCACCTCGGCCAGTTCCGTCGCACCGGCACCGCCCTCTGCCCAGTGACGGGCGAGCACGACAGGGGCGCCGTGGGCGGCCATTTTCTGCTTCAGAAGCGCCACCTCGGCGTCCGTGTCGGTGGTGCGATGGTTGATCGCGATCACGCACGGCAGGCCGTAGTGGTTACGCACGTTGTTGACGTGGCGCTCGAGATTGACGATGCCCTTCTCCAGCGCGGCGAGATTCTCCGAGCTCATCTCCTTGAGGTCGCAGCCACCGTGGAACTTGAGCGCACGGATCGTCGCAACAAGGACCACGGCTGAGGGGTTGAGGCCCGACTTGCGGCACTTGATGTCGATGAACTTCTCCGCGCCGAGATCGGCACCGAAGCCTGCTTCGGTGACAACGTAATCCGCGAGCTTGAGCGCGGTCTTGGTGGCGAGGACCGAGTTGCAACCGTGCGCAATGTTGGCGAACGGGCCACCGTGTATGAACGCCGGATTGTTCTCCAGCGTCTGCACGAGATTCGGCTTCAAGGCTTCGCGCAGCAGCACCGTCATGGCGCCCGCGGCATTCAATTCACGCGCACGCACCGGCTTCTGGTCGCGGGTGTAACCGACGACGATGTTTCCGAGGCGCTCCTTGAGATCCTTCAGGCCCGTCGCGAGGCAGAAAATCGCCATCACTTCGGAGGCCACGACGATGTCAAAGCCATCCTGACGCGGGTAGCCGTTGCCGGGGCCGCCGAGCGACGCGGTGATGTCGCGCAGGGCGCGATCGTTCATGTCCATCACGCGCTTCCAGGTAATGCGGCGCACGTCGATGCCGAGCGCATTGCCGTGATGGATGTGGTTGTCCAACAGCGCCGCCAGCAGGTTGTTGGCGAGCGCGATCGCGTTGAAGTCGCCGGTGAAGTGGAGGTTGATGTCCTCCATCGGTACGACCTGCGCCATACCGCCACCCGCGGCACCGCCCTTCATGCCGAATACCGGGCCGAGGCTCGGCTCGCGCAGGCAGATCACGGCCTTCTTGCCGATCTTGTTGAGGGCATCACCAAGACCGACGGTGGTCGTCGTCTTGCCTTCGCCTGCGGGGGTCGGGCTGATGGCAGTGACGAGGATCAGCTTGCCGTCCGGCTTGGCGGCAAGGGTGTCGATGTATTCGAGGGAAATCTTGGCCTTGTACTTGCCGTACTGATCCAATGCATCGTCGGGGATCCCGAGTCGTGTCGCGATCTCGGTGACCGGCTTCATGGTTGCTGCCTGCGCAATCTCGATGTCAGAACGCACGAAAATCTCCCTTGCTGCCCGTCCTTCGGGCGTTAACGAATGATGGCCACCGGAACGCTGTCAGGTTCCGGAGTCCGCAGATGAAATCCTGTGCCGAACGGTATGGCCTCGCTGAGTCCAGAGGGCGGCAAAACGCCGCGCCGCCTCGGATTCGTCGATCCTCTCAAGACCCCCCGGCACGGAGGCCTCGATGCCCGCTTCCGTCACGACAAAATCCATCAGGATGTCGTGATCCTGCGGGTGGGTCGTCGGCACCCGCAGCACTTCGTGGGCAACGGCGATGGTGATTGGCGGCGGGACGATGGCGGCAAGCGTGCGGTCATAGAATCCACCGCCGTAACCCAGCCGATCCCCCTGCGACCCCACACCGACCACCGGCACGATCAGGACCTGCGGCACCACTTCGCAAGCCTCTGCCGGCACCGGGATGCCGTACACACCTTCCCGCATGGCCTCGCCCGGCGTCCACTGAAGGAACACCAAGGGGGTCGCCTTCGCGACCACGCTCGGCAACGCCAACCGCGCGCCCCGGGCGCGGAACCCGTCAGCCACCGGCCGGGCGTCGTACTCGCCCTGATAGGGCCAGCAGATACCCAGCGTCACCTCTGCCAGTTGCGGAAAGGCCATCCGCAGATGGGCATCGATCCGCCGCCCGAACCCTTCCCTCACTTCCTGTCCCAGCCCGAGGCGGGCTGCAATCAGGCGGGCACGCTCGGCCTTACGCCATGCGGCCAGTTCGGGAGAAAGTGCCATGGTGGCGGCATCTTACCCGCGCCTGACGGTCGGACCCGGGCGGTTCGCGACACCCACCGCCAGTGTTTGCGCCATGTCCCGGAGAGGATTTCAGTCCCGCCGCGGCCGGGGCAGCAGGAAGGTGCGGCGGGCCTCGGGGGCATCCAGCGACCCAGGCGGATAGTAGCGGCGGAAAAAGGAGAGGTCTTCGAGTTCCGGATAGAG